>CADBML010000064.1 GCA_902795825.1 uncultured Bacteroidales bacterium | reverse complement strand
TCAACTTTCAACTATAAACTACAATCTATATCGAAATTTTTTGTATCTTTGCAAGTTAATGGGGTCGTTGGCGCAACAATGCCGTTTTCGCGCTGCGATTTCCGTCAAATGCAGTTTACGAATGATGAATAGAATAACTATACTTGGCAGCACCGGTTCGATTGGCCGGCAAACTCTCGACATCATCGCCGAATACCCCGACCGCTTCGCCGCCCACTGCCTTATCGCCGGCAGTAATGCCGCGCTATTGGCAGAGCAGGCAAAGAATGCAAACGCCCGATGCGCCATCATCGCCGACGAATCGCGCTATGCCGAACTCCGCGAGGCTTTGGCGGACACCGGCATCGAGGCTCTCTGTGGCAGACAAGCTATTCTCGACGCGATGACCGACGCCGACGCTGACACCGTCGTCACCGCTACAGTGGGCTATAGCGGTCTTGAGCCGACAATCCACGCCATCCGCTCAGGGAAGAAAATCGCCCTTGCCAACAAGGAGACACTTGTCGTGGCAGGCGAGTTGATAACCACCCTGCTTGGACAGTCGGCTTCGACCGTCATCCCCGTGGATAGCGAACATTCGGCCATATACCAGTGTCTGGTGGGCGAAACGCCTGAGTCGGTCCGACAGCTGATAATTACCGCTTCGGGAGGTCCGTTCCGCAAGATGACAATCGACCAACTCCGTGCAGTCACTCCCGCCGAGGCTCTCCGCCATCCCAACTGGTCGATGGGGGCGAAAATCACCATCGACTCAGCCACGATGCTCAACAAGGCATTCGAAATCATCGAAGCCCACTGGCTGTTTGGCGTTGGGGCGGAGAAAATAAAGGCTGTGGTGCATCCGCAGTCGATTATCCACTCGCTGGTGGAGTTTGTCGACGGGTCGGTCAAGGCGCAACTCGGTCTGCCCGATATGCACCTGCCCATTCGCTACGCTCTTGGCGAAACCGAACGTCTCGCCACTGATGCCGAGCGTCTGTCGCTGACCGACTGCGGTCCGCTGGAGTTCTTCGAGCCTGACATGGAGCGTTTCCCCTGCATCGGCCTCGCCTACGAGTCGTTGCGTCGCGGCGGCAACACCGCCTGCGTGGTCAACGCCGCCAACGAGATAGCCAATGCGGCTTTCCTACGCGGCGAAATCGGTTTTCTCGACATCTACCGCATTATTGTCGCCACTCTCGAAAAGGCTCAATTTGTGGCAACGCCCACTTTCGACGACTATGTGGCTTCAAACGAGGAGGCTCGGCGCATCGCCAATGAGTTAATAGCAAGCAAATAATAAGCAAACAACAAGCAAACAAACAGAAAATAAATGGATTCAGCATTTTGGATTAAGGCCCTTCAGTTGATAGCCGGACTGGGCTTGCTGGTGTTTCTACACGAGCTCGGACACTATTTCTTCGCCCGCATCTTCGGCATCAAAGTGGATAAATTCTATCTATTTTTCAACCCATATTTCTCGATAGTCAAATGGAAGCCCGGCAAGGGCGTGAAATTCTTCACGTCGAAGGAGTTTGACGAGGAGCCAATTCCCGACAACTATAAGCCCACATGGCGCGACACCACCTACGGAATAGGGTGGTTGCCTCTCGGCGGCTATTGCGCCATTGCCGGAATGATTGACGAGACCAAGAGCGCGAAGGACTTGGCTGCCGAGCCGCAGCCGTGGGAGTTCCGCACAAAACCGGCATGGCAGCGCCTGTTGGTGATGCTCGGCGGCGTTGTGTTCAACTTCCTGACAGCCATCGTCATATATGCCGGCATCGTCTATACATACGGCGAACAATATGTGCCCCTTGACAAAGCATACGAGGGAATGGCCTATCCGGCGGCAGCCCACAACATCGGGTTTCGTGACGGCGATATTCCTTTGACTGCCGACGGCGAGCGGCTTGATGCCGCCGATGCCGACTTCCGCCTGAAAATGATCGAGGCGAAAGAGGTGACTGTGCTCCGCAACCATGCCGACACAGTGAAAATCGCCATCCCCGACAAGTTTATTTTCGCGCTTGAGAACGACACTACAGGCGTGAGTTTCTGCTCATATCGTATGCCTGTGGTGGTGGCGGGACTTGCACCAGGCGAACCGGCCGTGGAAGCGGGAATCCAGAAGGGCGATCGCATTATCGCCGTAGATTCCGTGCCGACTACCGCATATATGGAGTTTACCGCCGAATTGAAGAAAAACGCCGGCAAAGAAGTGGCTATTGACATTCTCCGCGGTAACGACACCGTTTCAGTCGCCATCACTCCGACGGAGTATGGCAAAATAGGCATCCAACTCGCTCCGATTACCGACATATACGAGGTGGAAACAGTGGATTATTCGCTTTGGGAGTCTGTCCCGAAAGGGTGGGAACTCGGCGTTACGACATTGACCAACTATGTGAGCCAATTAAAGTATGTGTTCACGTCGGAAGGTGCGCAGTCGCTCGGCGGTTTCGGCACCATAGGCAGCATATTCCCCGACACCTGGCAGTGGCTCGCTTTCTGGAATATCGTCGCCTTCCTGTCGGTAATTTTGGCTTTCATGAACATCATCCCAATTCCCGGACTTGACGGAGGTCATGTGGTGTTCCTCTTGTGGGAGATCATCACGCGGCGTCGGCCGTCGGAAAAAGTGCTCGACTATGCCCAATATGTCGGCATGTTGCTCATCATCGCGCTTCTCATATATGCCAACGGCAACGATATTTACCGATTCTTCATCAAATAGCCGACTATATGAAAGAGTATAAGACAGTGACATTGCGCCGTGGAAAGGAAGAATCGCTCGACAGATTCCACCCGTGGGTTTTTTCCGGTGCCGTGGCTCGTCAGGACGACGGCATCGAGGAGGGCGATGTGGTCAACGTGGTGGCTTCCGACGGCCGCCATATCGGCGTGGGACACTACCAAATAGGGAGTATTGCAGTCCGCATCCTCGACTTCGCCGACCGCACAATCGACGGCGCTTTCTATCACGAACGTCTGTCGGAGGCTTTTACGTTGAGGACGACGCTCGGTCTGCTCCGCGACGACAACAACGCTTTCCGCCTTGTCCACGGCGAAGGCGATTTCTTGCCAGGGCTTGTCGTTGACATTTACGGCCCGACGGCTGTGGTTCAGGCGCATTCGCCCGGAATGCACTATGCGCGCGACATTATAGCCCATGTGCTTGTCGATATGCCCGACGCAGGCGTGGAGAATGTCTATTACAAGTCGGAAACGACACTCCCTTACAAGGCTCAACTCGACCCGCAAAACGACTATATTATTGGCGGTTACACTACCGACGTGGCAGTGGAAAACGGTCTGAAATTCCATGTGGATTGGCTCAAAGGACAAAAGACAGGCTTTTTTGTCGATCAACGCGACAACCGCGCTTTTTTGCAACGTTACGCCGCTGGTCGACGTGTGCTCAATATGTTCTGCTACACGGGCGGTTTTTCGTTCTACGCCCTACGTGGCGGCGCGTCGCTTGTTCACTCCGTGGATAGTTCGGCAAAGGCGATATCGCTGACCGACGCTAACGTGGAATTGAATTTTCCAGGCGACGAGAGGCATAAGTCGTTCATTGCCGACGCTTTCGACTTCCTCAACGAAATTGAGCCAGGCAAGTACGACTTAATTGTTCTCGACCCGCCGGCTTTCGCCAAGCACCGTGGCGCTATCCGCAATGCCCTCATAGGCTACCGTCGGCTCAACGCGCGCGCATTTGAGAAAATCGCCAGCGGAGGAATACTCTTCACATTCTCCTGTTCGCAGGCAGTCAGCCGCGAACAGTTCCGCCTCGCGGTGTTCTCGGCTGCGGCTCAGTCGCGCCGTCGCGTCAGGATCCTCCACCAACTGACTCAGCCTGCCGACCACCCTGTCAACATCTACCACCCCGAAGGGGAATACCTGAAAGGGCTGATACTCTATGTGGAATGATTCACAATGCACAATTCACAATGCATAATGCATAATTCATAAAGCGTAATAAGCAAACGACAATAACAACAAAGACAATTATATTTGATGAAATCTATTAACAAATTGCTGGCTGTGGCCGTAATGGCAGCGTCAGCCCCTTTGACAGTCATGACTGCATCCGCTGAAGATTTTAATTACGTCGCCGACCACTTCGCCGACATCGAAGTGCTACGCTATCAAGTGCCCGACTTCGATAATCTGTCGCTTCGCCAGAAAAAATTGGTCTATTATCTCACCGAAGCCGCCCTCTCAGGGCGCGACATCCTATTCGACCAAAACTGCAAATATAACCTGAAAATCCGCCAAACGCTTGAGGCTATTTACCGCAACTACCGCGGGGCCGCTGACGATAAGGATTTCCAAGCGTTCACTACTTATCTTAAGCAGGTGTGGTTTGCCAACGGCATCCACCACCACTATTCGACCGACAAGTTCACGCCCGCATTTTCGCGCGAATTTTTCGAAAAACAGGTGCGTGCCATCCCCGCTGCGAAACTGCCGCTTTGCGACGGACAGACAGCCGAGGGGCTTATTGCCGAACTCGTGCCTGTGATTTTCGACCCGACTGTTCTGCCAAAACGTGTGAACCAGGCTGAAGGTGCCGACCTTATCGTCACTTCCGCCAACAATTTCTATGAAGGCGTGACTCAAGCCGAAGTCGAAAACTATTACAACGCGCTGAAGGACACTACCGACTTGACACCGATTTCTTACGGGCTGAACAGCCGCGTGGTGAAGCGCGACGGAAAGGTGACGGAAGACGTGTATAAAATCGGCGGCGTCTATTCGGCTGCCATTTCGCGCATCTGCTATTATCTCGACCAAGCCGCGAAATACGCCGAATCGGAAGAGCAACGCCGCCACATCAACAAACTCATTGAATACTACGCCACAGGCGACCTCCGTCTTTTTGACGAATATTCTATCCTTTGGGCTCGCGACACCGCTTCGAAGGTGGATTTCATCAACGGATTTATCGAAAGTTACGGCGACCCGCTGGGAATGAAAGGTTCGTGGGAATCGATTGTGAACTTCAAGAACGAGGCAGCTTCACATCGCACGGAAGTGCTTTCGTCGAACGCTCAATGGTTTGAGGACCACTCGCCGGTCGATCCGCGTTTCCGTAAAGACGTTGTCAAAGGCGTTTCCGCCAAGGTCATCACCGCCGCCATACTCGCCGGCGATTCATATCCCGCCACGCCTATCGGCATTAATCTCCCCAACGCCAACTGGATTCGTGCCGCCCATGGCTCGAAGTCGGTGACAATCGAAAACATCACCGACGCTTACGACAAAGCTTCACACGGCAACGGCTTCAACGAGGAATTTGTCATCGACCAGCCCACACGCGACTTGATGGACAAATATCTGTTTATTACCGACAACCTCCACACCGACCTCCACGAATGTCTCGGTCACGGCTCTGGACGCCTGCTCCCCGGCGTTGACCCCGACGCTCTCAAAGCCCACGGCTCTACGCTCGAGGAAACCCGCGCCGACCTTTTCGCGCTCTATTATCTCGCCGATCCGAAACTCATCGAACTCGGTCTGCTCGACAATCCTGAGGCTTATAAGGCCGAATACTACAAATATATGCTCAACGGAATGATGACGCAACTCATGCGTATCGAGCCGGGCAAGGACATCGAAGAAGCTCACATGCGAAACCGCAAACTCATCGCCGAATGGGCCTACGACCATGGCAAGAAGAACAAAGTCGTCGAACTGAAGAAAATCAAAGGTAAAACTTATCTCAAAATCAACGATTACGAGAAGCTTCGCGACCTCTTCGGCCAACTTCTGCGAGAAATCCAACGCATCAAGAGCGAAGGCGACTACAACGCCGGCCGCGACCTCGTCGAGAAATATGCCGTGAAGGTTGACCAGAAACTTCACCGTGAAGTGCTCGACCGTTACGCACGCCTCAACATTGCTCCTTATAAGGGTTTTGTCAATCCCATCTACACTCCTGTGCTTGACGGCGACGGCGAAATCGTCGATGTCAAAGTGACTTACGGCGAAGGCTATATCGACCAGATGCTCCGCTATTCGCGCGACTATTCCCCGCTGACGAAATAATACGTTCGCTATGGCCGAATTTAATGATATGCAGCAAATTAAGCGCCGCTTCTTCGCCATGCGTAACGGTGCTCTTGCCGAGCAAATGCGCAGGCAGGGTGCTCCATATCAGATAATTTTCGGTCTTAACCTGCCTCAGTTGACGGAAATAAGCCGCGACGTGGAGCCATCGGCGGATTTGGCGGAGCGGCTTTGGGCTAACACCACCACTCGCGAGAGCTTGTTGCTCGCGCCGATGGTCTATCCGAAGGATGAGATGACGCTGTCAGTGGCTTTGCAGTGGGCTACGTCGTGCCCTACGGCGGAGGTGGCGGATATACTTTGCCATCGTCTCCTTCGACACCTGCCGTTTGCCAATGAAATTGTCGATGCCCTTGCCGACGCTGAGCGGAATCTCGACCGCTACGTGTCGCTTCGGTTGAGGCTGAATCTTTTCCCCTCCCGCCTTGAAGAGGCGCGCATGGCCGCCGAAACGGAATTGGGACGCGACTGCCGGCTCACACAAGGAGTGGCTCGTCAGATTATCGATGAAGTCAGATGCATTGCGGATATGGAGTGAACTGGATTCTTTATGCCGGACGGCAATAAAAAAAGCACCGCAATGAAGCGGTGCTTTTTTTGCTCGTAGGAGTTTAGAATTCTAATCCAACTTTAATTCCAATGCAGTCGCCGTTGGCTCTTGCGCCTCCGAGGTTTATCTTTTGGAGGATGTAATGCAGCCCGAAGTTCAGGGCGAGAGAATTATTGAGACCGTATCTCAAGCCACCGCCGAGCGACATGTAAAAGCCCTTGATGTCGTTGACATTGGGCGTATAGCCGAGTTTGACATCAGCAAAAGGAGCGAACTTATTGCTGTTAAAGTCGAATCGGGCGTCGGCATAAATGGGTATCGCTACGTTGTCCATGCCGTTCTGGCCATAGTAGTTGATGCCCGTACCAACGCCGAGGAAGAGTTGGGGAAGTACTTGGCAGCCGTGAGTGGTCATGAGGTCGATGTGGCTTTCTGCGGAATTGTCGATGCCAATGGAATAGCCGACATCAACGAAGCCACGATAACCTGTTCCCAGTCCCTTTGAGTTTGCAAAGAATGCGAAACTGCAGATGATGCAAAGAATACCAATTTTTTTCATAATGAGTTAATATTAAAAGATGACATAATTATAATCCCAATTCGCGTCCGTGGCAGTTTTTGAATTTTTTGCCTGAGCCGCAGGGACATGGGTCGTTTCGTCCCACACGAGGTCCGGTGTTGCGTACGGGCTGCGGAGCCTGCTGCTCGCCTTGACGCTGTGAAGCCACTCGGCGCTGTTCGTCGCCCGGCAGTTCGTCGCGCGAGGTGCGATACTTCGAGTAGTCGCTCCGGCGTTCGGGCATGGCCTCGCGCACGTTAGATTGCTCTGTCTGAAGATGGATCTGACCGCGCATTAACGAGGATATTGCTTTGACGTTAAGATTGTTGAGCATATTCTCGAAGAGTGTAAACGATTCGAGCTTGTAAATCACGAGGGGATCCTTTTGCTCGTAGGAAGCGTTCTGTACCGACTGGCGGAGTTGGTCGAGTTCGCGGAGGTGTTCCTTCCAGAGTTCGTCGATCGTTACGAGAAGGATGGCCTTATGCCACTCTTTGACAACGGATTTGCATCCCGATTCGTAAGCGTCCTTGACGCTGACGGGGATGTTGAAAATGCGTTTGCCGTCGTTGATGGGGACGATGATTTTGCCTGTGTAGTCGGGGCGTTCTTCGCAGAAACGTGTGATTACGGGGTTTGCCACCTCGATAATGCGTTCGCTCTTGCGTTGTAGCGCTTTGTTGGCGGCGGAATGAATCATGTCGATGATTTCCTCGCGCGAGAGGCGTTGGAAGTTCTCTTCGGGGAAAGGCATTTCGATTGCGAGGGCTCTGAACACTTCGAGCGAGAGGTCGCCGTAGTCGTTGGGGGCGTTGTAAGTATCGACAAGGTTCTCTGTGATGTCGTAAATCATATTGGAGATGTCGATACCGATGCGTTCGCCGAGGAGGGCGTGATGTCGGCGGTTGTAGATATATTGCCGCTGCTTGTTCATCACGTCGTCGTATTCGAGGTTGCGCTTACGTATGCCGAAGTTGTTCTCTTCCACACGTTTCTGAGCGTTTTCGATGGCTTTCGTGACCATCTTGGCTTCAATCATTTCGCCCTCTTTGAGGCCGAGCGTGTCGAGAAGTTTTGTGACGCGGTCGGATGCGAATATACGCATCAGTTGGTCTTCGAAAGAAACGTAGAACACAGACGAGCCCGGGTCGCCCTGACGACCAGCACGTCCGCGAAGCTGACGGTCAACGCGCCGCGACTCGTGGCGCTCTGTGCCGATGATGGCAAGGCCGCCGGCCTCCTTTACTTCAGGAGTCAGTTTGATGTCCGTACCACGGCCGGCCATGTTGGTGGCGATAGTCACTACGCCTTTCCGTCCGGCGAGGGCCACGATTTCGGCTTCTTTCTGGTGGAGCTTGGCATTGAGGACGTTGTGCTCGATGTGGCGCATTTGGAGCATACGCGATAGCAATTCGGAGATTTCCACCGAAGTGGTGCCGACAAGCACAGGGCGTCCTTCGTTGCGGAGGCGTTCGATTTCGGCGATGACGGCGGCGTATTTTTCTTTTTTCGTTTTGAACACGCGGTCGTTCATGTCGATGCGCGCCACGGGCTTGTTGGTGGGGATTGTGACCACATCGAGTTTGTAGATGTCCCAGAATTCGCCCGCCTCGGTGACAGCCGTACCTGTCATGCCGGCAAGCTTGTTGTACATTCGGAAGTAGTTCTGGAGGGTGATGGTGGCGAAAGTCTGAGTGGCGGCTTGGACTTTGACGTTTTCCTTGGCTTCGATGGCCTGGTGAAGTCCGTCGCTGTAACGGCGGCCTTCCATGATACGTCCGGTCTGCTCATCGACGATTTTGATTTCGTCGTTGTCGATGACATATTCCACGTCTTTGTCGAAAAGGGTGTAAGCCTTGAGGAGTTGGGTGACAGTGTGGACACGCTCCGACTTGATGGAATAGTTCTGGAGGAGTTCGTCTTTTTTTAGTTGGCGTTCGGCCACGTTGGAGATGTTTTCAAGTTCTGAGAGCTGTGAGGCAATGTCGGGGAGCACGAAGAATTGGGGGTCTTCCGACTTTCCTGTAAGGGTGTCGATACCCTTGTCGGTAAGCTCGACGGAGCGGAGCTTCTCGTCGATGATGAAGTAGAGCGGGTCGGTGGCCACGTGCATCTCGCGGGAGTTGTCCTGCATATAGAAGGCTTCGGTTTTGAGCAGCAACGGCTTCATGCCCTCTTGGCTGAGAAACTTGATGAGCGCGCTGTTCTTGGGCAGGCCTTTGTAGCAACGGAGGAGGAGCAAAGCACCCTCTTTGCGCACTTTCTCGTCGGGGTCGGCGATTTTCGCTTTGGCCTCGATGAGGGTTTGAGTCACGAGGCGGCGTTGAGCTTCCACCACGCGCTCCACATTGGCTTTGAATTGGTCGAACATCTGGTCCTCGCCTTTTGGCGTGGGACCGGAGATGATGAGCGGCGTACGTGCATCGTCGATGAGGACGGAGTCGACTTCGTCAACGATGGCGTAATAGTGGGGACGTTGCACCATGTCGAGCGGCGACATGGCCATGTTGTCGCGGAGGTAGTCGAAACCGAATTCGTTGTTCGTTCCGAAAGTGATATCGCATTGATAAGCTTTGCGTCGTTCGGGCGAGTTGGGCTGAGTCTTGTCGATGCAATCCACAGTCGAGCCGTGGAACATATAGAGCGGACCCATCCATTCCGAGTCGCGCTTGGCGAGGTAATCGTTGACGGTGACCACATGCACGCCATGTTTGGCGAGTGAACGCAGAAATACGGGCAGGGTGGCCACGAGGGTTTTGCCTTCGCCAGTGGCCATTTCGGCGATTTTTCCCTGATGGAGCACGATGCCGCCGAAAATTTGGACATCGTAGTGCACCATGTCCCAAGTGATTTCGTTTCCGCCGGCAATCCAATGGTTGACATATATAGCCTTGTCGCCGTCGATGCTGACGAAGTCGTGTCCTTGGGCGGCGAGGTCGCGGTCCATTTGAGTGGCGGTGACTTCGATGGTCTCGTTGTTTGTGAAGCGGTAGGCCGTTTCCTTCATTACGGCAAACACCACGGGCAGGTGCTCGTCGAGTTTGTCGTCGAGCTGCTTGAGGATGTTCTTTTCGAGATTGTCGATTTCGTTCCAGACGGGCTGGCGTTTTTCGAAGGGAAGCTCCTCGACTTCTATTTTAAGGTGTTTGATGCGCTCTTCGTCGTCGGCGACGCTTGCGGCTATGTCGGCGCGGATATCGGTGATGCGTTGGCGCAGCTCGTCGTTGGTGAGCGCGCGCATTTCATTGCCGAGGGAGAGCACTTTCTGCACTATCGGCTGAATCTCACGCAAGTCGCGAGTGGATTTGTCGCCGAAGATTTTTTTGAAAACTGATAAGAATGACATTGTTTAGAATGTGAATTGACGTTTTGTTATTATTCGGACTGAAGCCTGACAGCGGCGTTGAGCCGCGGGCCATATATGAAGTTTGCGGTCCTTTACAGCCCACAAAGGTACTGCAAATTTGGGATATAAGCAAATCTGAGGCAGTTATAGTTTAGAATAGTAGCCTTTTAGAATGGATTTTTGGAAAACCCACCGATAAGCTTGGGGTCAGAAAAGGAATGGGCTGGCCGTCGCGGCGTTGGGGGAGCGGATGTGGAGCAGTCGCGCCACAGTAGGAGCCAGAAGCGAGGCGTCGATAGTGGATGTGATGGTTGTGGCTTTAAGCTCGGGGAAAAGCAACATAGCCGCGGAGCAAGAGGCTTGAGCTCTTGCAGTCGTGGCCGGCGCTCCGTTTTCTTCGTCGATTTTCCATCCCGGGGTCACTTCGACCCGAATGTCGGCATCGGAATTGTCGAGCGGCGAGGCGGCAATAATGCCGCTCATTTTTGAGAGGAAAGCCGCCGCGTCGGCGCGGAACGAAGTGATGTCGATTCGTGCGTCGTCGATTGCTTTGCGGTTGAGAAAGAATTGACGGTCGAAATAGGCGTTGACCCACTGGGAGTTGCCGTATTTCGCCATGAGATACATGTTGAGGAGCGAAACGGCGCGACGCGAAGAGAACGTTCCGGAGGGGATGTTGAGCGAAGCGTCGTCGTCGGAGGCTGGAATCCTGCGTGGAGTGCCTGCCACGACGACAGCGGTGTTTTTCATTCCGACGGTGGATGAAATGGCTGTGAAGAGCGCGCAAAGGTCGCGGTCGAGGCGGAAATAAGCGTCGAGGGTCTCGAATCGTGCCGAGAAGCTCTTGGCGTAGGGGAATGGTTGCAGGGTGAAGGCGACGTTGAGCATGTCGGCCGATTCGTGGCGGCCAAGGTTCAGGTTGCGCACATAGTTGGCGGCGGCTACGGCAATCTCGGAATTTGCTTTTGGCGAGGCTTTGAATCTTCGAAAAGCGGCGTTGTCGCGGCTTGGGAATACGTGGCTGAACGGGTATAAAACGAGTCTTCGGGGCAGCGACGGGTATTTGGTCGGTGCCAGCAACGGACGCCAAACGATTGTGTCGATTCGAGCGGAAAGAGGCGAGTAGTAATTGGCGGTTTTAACCACTTGCGGCACATCTCTGAAGAAAGTCGAAGTGGCCCATTTGCCGGAGGTGTCGTTTATCCAGAATGCGCTGTTGGCGGCGTGGCCGGCCATGACAATCGCTTGCTCCGCCGATGCGGCGATGGAGTGGACACACGATGTGGCTCCTCCGTAGGCTTTTAGTTCGTCAGACAGCGTGGAAACGGCAATGGCTTGCGGCGAGAAGGTTTCGTCGGTAAAGTTGCCTATGTATTTTGAGTCGAGCAAAACCGACTGGCGGGCGTTTTTCTCGACATTATAAGTAATCGTGGAAGGGATGCCGTTGACATTCGGCGCCGCGCCTGTCATAATCACTGCCGAGGCGGCGGTGTCGTCGAGTGGTGCGCCGAAATCGACGCTGCGGAAATACACGCCCTCGTCGGTCAATCGTCGGAAACCACCAGGCGGAAAATGGTCGTGAAGCAAGGCGAGACATTCTTCGTCGAGTCCGTTTATGATGATGTTCACCACTAAAGCGGGGTGGGGCATGGCCGACTGTGCGGCGACGGAAATCGTCGTCGTGATAGCCACTGCGGCAAGCGCTAAAGAGGAAATCAAGCGCGAACTTTTTTGACGGCAGCCTTTTTTTCGCATTGGTAGATATAAATGTTTGTTGCCGAACGGAGCGCTGCGGCGACAAAAAGCGGCCATATCGCGCCGTTCACCACCTGCCCTGTCGCAGGCAATATAATCGCAGTCAAAACTGCTATGGAGCAAAGATTGAGCCAATGATAACATAGCGCCACTTTCCCCACTTTGCGGTTGAATATTGAAAACGCCCCCAAAAAACAAAGTGGATTGACCGTGACATAAAGCCAGTTGGGCGATACGGCTTCGTGGGCCGAGAAGAAAATGAGGAACGATAAAAGCAGTCCTGCCACACCGAAAGCACCGAATAGAATCACGTCGAACCAGCGGGTAGGACGGTGGCGGCGTTTGTCGCGGCGAAAGAGGAACGCGGCGATGACAAGCGCGAATATGAACACCGCCATCGGCGAAAGAAGCCATGGGGTGTCGGGCTCGCGGCAGCCTTCAAGGCGTCCGGGCAGAAGCACTCGAGTGGCGCGGACCACGGGGATTCGGTTGCCCACGGAGTCGGCGATGGTGGATTTCGCCATCATTTCCGAAAGAATCAGCGGAGCGAAACACTTTTCCCGATTGGAAATCGGATAGTCGAGACCTGTGCCGAGCACAAGGTCGATGCCGAAATCGTTCCACGCATAACCCTCATTGTAGCGGTTCATCATGTCGCGGAACGTCCAATGCTCTGCGCCTTCGCTGGGGGGCCGCGCGAAGGCAATGGTGTCGCCTAAGGCTTTTTCCACCACATCTACAATCTTTGTCGAACAGTTTTCGCGGACATAGTTGTAGCGATAGGTCTGATTTTCGGGCTTCAGTTCCTCTTCAATCAGTTTGACAAGTCTTATGGTCTGCTCGTCGGTGAGGTTGAGTTCCTGTTCAACGACTCGACGGCCCTCTTTGGTGTAGTCGCGCATGAAGAGCCACATAGGATAAGCATCGACGAGATAGTCAGTTTCTCCTTTGACGAATCGGTAGGCGAAGTTGGGCGTGTCGAAGTCGAACAGACCGTAATTCACGGCGAAATCGTTGCCCAAGAATTTGATGCGTATCGACGCATGGCCGTAAAGTTCATAGATTTCACTGCCGGGGCACACGGTGACGAGGGTGATGACGGGCAAGGGGATGACTCCGTTCGACTCCTCGCAACGTCGCATTGCGTCGTGAAGTGCTATTGCGGCCGACATGGGATTGCGGCGTTCTTTTTCCGTGCTTTTCGAGAGTTGCGGATTGCCTGCGCCATATTGGGCGTTAAGCGCAAAAACGCCGGCCATCACCACTGCGGTGACGGCGACGAAAAACCTTTTTATGCTGAAGCGGTGCGCCATACGAGTGCAAATTTACGCAAAATTCCTGAAATTGCCGTTATTTGCCGGCGATAATCGGCAATTATCGTTGTTGAGCAATAGTCTTCGAGCAATCGAGCAGTCGAGCATTCGAGCGACCGGGCGGATGATGTGTCGGATATTTTTGTGTGATGTTATGGAAATCTCACGGAAAATGAGTAATTTTGTTGCGTAATTCTAAACCGTCAGATTATGAAGTCGATATACTCTCTATTGATATTTCTCGCTTCCGCGGCGCCGATGTTCGGGGCCACATTTTCCGGGACTTTGCCTGTGATGTACATTAACACGGCGGGCGGAGCCGTTGTCGATTCAAAGGACACATACGTCGAAGCCACCGCCTACATTGACAATCTCGGTCTTGAGGGTTATGAGTCGTTGGGTTCGGCTGAATCTCCGTTGCCTCTGCTCATAAAGGGTCGTGGCAACCACACATGGGAAGCTTTCGACAAAAAACCTTACCGGCTGAAATTCAACGAAAAACAAAGCGTTTTCGGTCGTCCGGCAAACCGGCATTGGGTGTTGTTGGCTCACGCCGACGACGACTTGTGTTTCCTTCGCGACGAGGTGGGATTCCATCTCAGCCGGATGATGGAGATGAAATGGACGCCGGCCCACATGCCTGTCGAAGTGGTGCTCAACGGTGATTACATCGGGCTGTATTTTATAACCGAGAAAATCAAAGCGGCTAAGACGCGCGTAGATATTAATAAGCAGCTCGACTATGCCACTGACCCTTACGAGATTACGGGCGGTTGGCTAGTTGAAATCGACAACTATTGGGGATTGAACCAAGTTAAGATTTGGGAAACGGAAAACCACATCATCCGTTTTGTGACGAAAACGCCGGAGAACCGCTCGGAAGAGCAGACCAATTATCTCCGCGACTACGCCACCCGAATAAACGATGCCATCCATGGCGACGACAAGACCTCGACGGAGTGGAGTAATTACATCGACATCGACACATTGTCGCGCTTTTATGTGATGAACGAGATTATCGACAATGCTGCGGCGTTCCACGGCAGTTGCTACATCCACAAAGAAATAGGGACCGACACGAAATGGGTGTTCGGTCCGGTTTGGGATTTTGGCAACACCCTTCGCCGCGACAATAATCAGTTTATAGATGTCGAAACTGAGACCAATGTGCCGAAGTGGATTGGCGAAATGCGGAAATTCCCATGGTTCGAGGATCGTTTCAAAGCCACATGGCATTGGTTTTACGCCGAGAAATACCCGTCGCTTTTCAGCCATATCGACACCTTTATCGGCAAAATCATGAAGGCCGCAGAGGCCGATGCGGAGCGATGGCCAGAGTATGGCTGTGATGATCCTTTAGCCGCGAAAGCCGAGTTTAAACGCCGAGTGGAGGCAAAGGTGGCGTTCCTTCTCAGCCAGTGGGGCGAGGGGAGCGTCGAAGGCGTGATGACCGACGACGTGGCATTGTCGCCACGACCCGTGTATGACCTCATGGGACGACGTGTTGCCACTGTCGCTGCCGGTGCCGAAATCAGTTCATTGTCGCTCGATAGGGGAATATATGTCGTCGGCGGCAAAAAAGTGGCTATCGTCAAATAGAATACCATCTTCCCCTGAGTTGTCCTGATGCGCTCGCCGACAGTCCTCTGTCAGGCGGGCTTTCCCTCTAAGTCGGCAAAAGCCGGTCGCCGCTTTATGCGCCGGTTTCGTCGTCGCTCTTTTCGGGGATGAGTTTGTGACGTTTATCCTGCTTAACGCCCAGTTCGACCAATTGGCGGGCCGAAGTGGTGATTGACTTTCCGTCGGCGCGCAGGCTTCGGTCGATATCGTCGAATGTTTTAGAGGTTTTGTCAAGCGCGTCGCGGGCGGAGTTGAATCGCTCGTAGAGTGTTTGCACGCGCGCCATAAGAGCTTCCGCGGTTTCGATTATTTTCTTTTGGTTGTTGAGCTGGCGGTTGTTGTCCCATGCGTGTTGGACAAGCTTGAGAAACATATAAATACTCTGTGGACCGGCGATTAAGATGCCTTTGTTGTAGGCCTCGTTCCATAAATCGCTGTCGTTGGAAAGGGCGAGTTGAAGTGCGCTCTCGCTGAAGACGAACATAATCACCATTTGGAACGCTTCGTTGCCGAGATGCCCGTAGGCTGCGTAGTTTTTTGCGGCAAGTTCGTTGACGTGTTTTTTGACTGACGCGATATGCGCTTTCAGGGCATCGGCTTTGTCGTTCTCGTTTTCGGCGTTGTGGTAGCGGGCGAAATCGGTGAGCGAAACTTTCGAGTCGATGATGACATCGCGGTGGTCGGGGAAGTGGATAATCACGTCGGGTCGCATTTTCTTGCCCGAATCGGTGCCCGGAATCGGGTTGCCCGTGGGGTCGCACATAGTGGTCTGCTCTTCGAATTGCACGCCTTCTTCCAGTCCGAGTTGTTCGAGGAGGGTTCGCAGTTGCAGTTCTCCAAAGTTTCCTTGCGTTTTGTTTTCGGAAGTGAGCGCATTGGCGAGCCGTTCGGCTTGTAGCCCTACGTCGTCGGCCTTTTTGAGCGTTGCCTGGATGGTGGCATCGAGGCGTGAGATGCGCTCGATGTGGTCCTTTTCCTGTTTTTCGACACGATCCTTCATGTCGGTGATTGACGATTTCAGTGGATTGAGGATGGCCGACAGTTGCCGGTCGTTTTCATTGGCGAGTTCTTTGCCGGTTTCTGAAAGGATTTTTTCGGTGGCTTCTGTTATTTGTGAGCGGAAAAGCTTTAACTGTGTTTCGAGTTGCTCGTCGTAGCGTTTTTGGAGGCTGGCTATGTTTTTCTCGTTGTCGGCTTTTGCTTCTTTGATTTGTTCGTCGGCAGTGGCGCGCAGGTCGGCGAGCTGTTGTTCGAGGTTTCGCGCTCGTTCGGCGTTGACGCTGCTCTCCGCTGAAGCGCTTCTGATTTGTTCGTTTTTTGCTTCGAGGGATTCGCTGAGCCTCTGCCGTTCGTTTTTCAGATCGCCGATTTCGGATGCGAGAGCCGATTTTTCGATGTTGTGGGCTTTAATGATAGTTCGAAAAATAAGCCACGCCACCAAAGCACCGGTGGCGAGGCTGATGAGTGCGGTAATTAACAATTCCATAGTAGTGAGAACGGTTTAAGAAATGAATATTATAGGGTAAAAATTCCGTGTTTTGGGCTCGTGCTGTTCGGTTTGATATCTTTTTTAACGGGGAATTAATAGAAAGCCCCTTATCACTTTCCGTGTTCTAACACATCGCGGAGGAGAGGATAGAAATTGCGGGCAAAAGTGGAAAAACCGAGGTCGGTGAGGTGGTAGTTATCGACCGTTCCTTCCCAGCAGTCGCCGAGTATGTCGTCGCCTTTGAAATAGTAAATGTTTTTTTCGCCGTTGGCGTTAAGTCGGGCGAAGATTTCGGCGAGGGTGCGGTTTTTCTCCGAGATGGTTTCGAGGGTCTCTTGGTCGTGGCGCGTAATGGGGAAAATCACGCTCTCCACAAAAATGACGGGCGTTTCAGGCCGGCGCGAGCGGATGATTTGGAAGAAACGTTCCATGCGCTCTTTGATCTCTGGAGTTTTAAGATTTGGCAATGCGTCGATTACGTAAACTCCAGCGTCGATAGTGGCCATCAGCCCGGCAATCTCGTAGTCGAGTTTGGCGTTACCGGAAAAACCGAAGTTATAGACTTCGCGGTTGAGCATACGTCCGAGGATGGATGTGTGGACCATTCCGGGACGATTGGCGCATCCACCCTGAAGCACGCTTGTGCCGTACATGACGATTGGCTTCACTCTTGACGGTAGGTCGAGCCACGGCTGGCTGATGGTCGCGGTGGAATCTACGCCGATATACAGCGAATCAACTCCGTCGTAGAGCGATAGGTAAAGCATATATTCACGCATTTCCTTGCGCATATTCTGCATGATGACGGTGCGAGTGGCGTGGGCGTTCTGCATGGGGCGTGCGGAGCCGACGGTGGTCCAAGTGCTGTCGGGGAGCATCACGTAGAGGTCGAGGCCGCGGATTCCTGTGGGCGTCATGTGGTTCATGTTGAACTTATTGAGCGACTTCCAAGTTGCGCCGATGGCGGTGGCGTCGGTGGCGAACCTGACGGCAATGCCGGCGGAGTTTTTTCCGAGCGCGAAAAGTTCGGGCCGTGATACCGATGCAAGTGAGTCGGGCAGGCGCCAGAATGGATGCTCGCCGTCGGCGCAGACGGTGCCGAGAATGGGAAATTCGCGCGCGTCGTAGTAGGCGAGTTGGTCGGCTTTGACGGCCGCCGAGATGGCGCACATTGTGCCCAGGAAAACTGCGAATGTGAGAATTATGCGACGCATAGTTGACTGGCTGTTATTGCGTTGTTATTATTTCTTTTTCCCTTTACCCGACTTGGCGGCAGACTTCGATGTTTTCGATGATGAAGACTTAGAGCTTTTCTTTGCCGTCGATTTTTTGTCGGTTTTTGCGCTTTTTGATGATTTGGACGACTTTGTGCTCTTGTCGGCTTTCGACTTTGCCGTTGATTTCTTGTTGGTCTTGGAGTTTGCAGAGCCTCTCTTGTCTCTTCTCGAAGATGTCTTTTTGTCGGCTTTCACATTCTTCGCCGAAGCTTTTTCAGTGCGGCTGCTTCGTGTTGAGGCTTTCGCTTTTGACGGAATCACGAGAGCTTTGCCGGCGATGATTTTGTCGTCGGTCATATTGTTGGCCTTTTTGATTTCCTCCACCGACACACCATTCTTTTTAGCTATCCATTCAAGGCGGTCGCCGGCTTGAACTTCGTAGGATTCAGCGGCTTGCGGAGCAGTCTTTTTTGATGCGCTTGGCTGTTTGTGAGGTGCGGGCACTTCGTTTTTGGAGGAATTGCCCGACGAGTGCGACCTGGGACCGGGCACGCTGGCAGGAGCAGGCTTCTGGGCCTTGGCCGGCGGAGCGGGCACGCTTCCGCCCACAGATTCGCCCGGAATCCCGCTCTTGGCTCCTATCGATGCCGAAGCCGATTGCGGGTTGGGAACGGCGTCGGTGTCGGTGTCGGTCGGCGAATCATCCACTTCGGTTTCGTCATCGCCCGGGGAACTGGCTTTTGGCTTCTGACGGCGGACGGTCACTTTCTTTGTGGTGACGATTTTAAGCCGCTGTCCGCGTTTGACCCTACTGCTGCTTAGACCGTTCCAACGCTGTATGTCGCTTGATTTCACGCCGAATTTGTGCGCGATAGATCTGAGCGATTCTTTGCGGTGGACGGTGTAGTGAGTGGTCACCTGCTTGGTTGTGGTTTCGACAATGTAGTCTTTGCTTGAGTCGTCGCCTTGACGAGCGGAAGTTTCGCCCGGCTCGACGATGCGACGGCGGGTGAATTCTTCGGCGCGGTGGTTGAGGATAGAGTCCTCAAACATGATGTAGGCGAGAATTTGTTTCGACGGGAGAGTCAGGGCGTAGGATTTGATGTCGCCAGGGATTTCGTTTCGGCGGTATTGCGGGTTGAGGAGCTTGATTTCGCTGACGGGGATGTCGAGCACTTCGGCTATTTGCTGGAAGTGGACTCGGTTGTTGACGTGGATAGTGTCGGTGATGAGCGGGCGTTTTGCAAGCGTCGGGCTGATGCCGTGACGGTTGTAGTAAGTCATCACGTAGTTGGCGGCGATGAAAGCCGGCACGTAACCGCGGGTTTCGGAGGGGAGATAGCGGTAGATCGACCAGAAGTCGTTGCCGCGGCGTCCGCCGGCGCGACGAAGCGCCTTGTTGACATTGCCCGGGCCGCAGTTGTAGGCTGCAATGGCGAGCGACCAGTCGTTGTACATTCCGTAGAGAGTTTTGAGGTAGTCGGCGGCCTTTTCCGACGATTTGATTGGGTCGAGGCGCTCATCGACGAGCGAAGAGATTTCGAGCCCAACGCCGCGTCCGGTGGCGGGCATAAATTGCCACAGCCCGGCAGCGCCGGCCGGCGACACCGCCACAGGATTCATCGCCGATTCGATTACGGGCAAGTATTTAAGCTCAAGGGGCATGCCGCGACTTTCAAGGGCACGCTCGAAAATGGGCATATAGTAGAGGCTCAGACCGAGCATATTCTCCACCATCGACTGACGCTTAAGGTACATCCTAATCCATTGTCCTACAACCTGATTGTAGGGCATTTCGATTGTCGTGGGCATTTTCGACAGACGGTCGGCGAGCACTTCGTCGCTCACTTCGACCACTTTTCCGGCATTTTGCCGTTCCATTTCGAGGTAGCCGTTTTCCCACCATGCCTGCATCATTTTTTCATAGCCGGTGTCGTAGGTCTCGGGCACAACGATGTGGTTGTCGGTAAGCGACTTCTTGATGTTGAGCACCGAGTCGGCTTTCGCGAAACTGACCGCGGCAGCTGTCAGGAGAATGGCTAATACTGTTCTTTTCATCATAATGTGAAGTTTTTGTTTTGTCAGTTAGAAGTTGATGGCCCATGTCATGCCCACCGACGGCTTGACGCTTCGGGCGTCGGGAATCAATGCTGGGACCACTTGCATTGAAAGGTCGGGGGATATGTCGAAGTGGGTGAGCGAGGCATCGACGTAGGCATCGACCATCGCCAGCAGATACACTCCGACCATTGATATTATACATAAGTCGCGATTGCGACGGAAATAGTCTTTTTTTGATTTGAAAGTGTTGACGAGCCATGTGTGGTCGAGGCTCGACTCGTCGGTGCCCTTAGGGAAGAAGTCCATATAAGAGCGCGTGTCGGGGTCGCTGTCGGTGAGGTCGCGGTAGGCTTTCGTGTAGTCGTTGAGCATACCTGAGTTCCACGACGTGGCGTAACCGAGGCCCATAAAACCGCCTATGACGATGGGCACCTTCCAGAATCGGCGGTTGTAGATTTGTCCAAGTCCGGGGAAGAGCGCCGACATCCACACGGCGCGAGTGGGATCGGGCGAGAAAGAGCGGGCGGTGAAGTTTTCCGTCCATGGGTCAAGCGTGGCGACGCTGTCGGCGAGGGCGGCGCTTGGGAGTGAGTCGGCGGCAATCTTGATGCCCGGCATAAGCGCTTCGATGCCAATCACGTCGATGTCGAGCGAGTCGGTGTCGAGCGAGTCAAGCGCCATCTTGAGCGCGGGATCGTATCGGAGAGTCGGCTTTTCGTTCGACTGTGCGGCCGCGGTTTGGGCAATGATGACGACAGCCAGAAGCAACAATGCGCGTAGGGCATTGCTGAGTGGGGTTGTTTCTGTCGTCGTCAGTTTCACTTGTCGTCGTTTTAAGTTTTAGTCGTTAAGGCGGAGCCGGTCGAAAATGGCGATTAAGCGGGTGAGCTCGTCTTCGTTTTTGAAAGAGAATGAGATTTTGCCTTTTCCGGCGGCGTTGCAAGAAAGCCCGATTTGGGTGTGGAAGGCATTTGAAAGATGACGTTTGAGCAGATCGAAGTCAAGTTGAGGCTTAGTGTCGACAGTTGTCGTTTTCGCTTTTTTGCCTGAAGCTGCGGCTCCGCCATCGTTTATTTCCTTGGCCCGTTGTTCCACCTGCCTGACGGAGAGGCCTTGGCTTATGACTTCGTTATAAAGGCTCAACTGCTGTGCGGGGCTTTCCACGGCGAGAAGTGCGCGTGCGTGTCCCATGTCTATGCGTCGGTCGCGCAGACCGAGCTGCACTTCGGCCGGAAGCCGGAGCAACCTGAGGAAGTTGGCAATGGTGGCGCGTTTTTTGCCGATACGTTCGCTGAGTCGCTCTTGGGTGAGACTATATTGGTCGATGAGCTTTTTGAACGTCAGCGCGATTTCAATGGCATTGAGATCCTCGCGCTGTATGTTTTCGATGAGCGCCATTTCGGTGAGCTCGCTGTCGTTGGCTGTGCGGATGTAGGCGGGTACGCTCGACAGGCCGGCCTTGATGGCGGAGCGGTATCGCCGTTCGCCGGCGATGATTTGGTAGGAATTCAGTCCGGTTTTGCGGAGCGAGAGGGGCTGGATGATGCCCAGCTCGCGGATTGAAGCGGCAAGTTCGTCGAGAGCCTCTTCATCGAAAGAAGTCCGGGGTTGATCGGGGTTGGGAGAAATTAGTGATATGTCGATGTCGTTGATTGCCGAGCTGCCGCGAGCGGGCGAGTCGTCCATCGAAATGAGCGAGTCGAGTCCGCGGCCGAGGGCGTTTCGTTTAACAGCCATAGTCTGTGGGTTGTTGAGATGTTGTTATGCGTTGGAATGTTTGGCGATTAGTTCTTTTGCGAGTTGTAGATGCGACGTGGCGCCGCGGCTGGAGGGATCGTAAAGGATGGCAGGCAGACCGTGGCTTGGCGCTTCGCTTAGGCGGATGTTTCGCGGGATGACAGTGTTGAACACCATGTCGCCGAAATGGCCCTTTAGCTCCTCGTAAATTTGGTTGGCGAGGCGCAGGCGTGCGTCGTACATTGTGAGGAGGAAGCCTTCGATGGCGAGCTGCGGATTGAGTTTTGACTTGATGATGCGGATGGTGTTGAGCAGTTTGGATATGCCTTCGAGAGCGAAATATTCGGCCTGAACTGGGATAATCACGGAGTCGGCGGCAGTCAGGGCGTTGACGGTGATAAGCCCGAGCGAGGGGGAGCAGTCGATGAAGATATAATCGTAGTTGTCAACCACTTGGCGTAGCAGCCCTGCGAGCACACGCTCACGGTTCGGCTTGCTGATTAGCTCGATTTCGGCTCCGGCAAGGTCGATTCGCGAGCCGACGAGGTCGAGCCCCTCGACACAAGTGGCCTGTTGGGAGCCGTTTAAGGGATAGTCATCGACTAAACATTCATATATAGAGGATGATATCGACTTCGGGTCAATGCCGTAGCCTGAAGTGGCGTTGGCTTGGGGGTCGGCGTCGATAATCAACACTTTTTTTGAGAGTGTCGCAAGGGAGGCGGCAAGATTGATTGTGGTCGTAGTCTTGCCCACTCCGCCTTTTTGATTGGCGATAGCAATAATTTTACCCATATAATAGTGCTTTCATTAGAGACTGCAAAATAACGAAAAAAAAACGGACTGCCGGCTATTTTGCGTGGTAAATAGTGTTAAATTATGTAAGGTAATGTTTCGTCGGCGGAAAAAATGCTGTAACTTTGCATGACGAAATCACTTGGCAGTCGCTCGGTTGCAATGCCGCATCGCATCCCCGTCCCCGCCAACTATTTCTCAATTATCATCTCGATTTCTCGAAAGGCAATTTACAGAATTTCCCTTAACAGATAACGATATGTCGTATATACTTATAAGCAACGACGACGGCTATGATGCTCCCGGACTTCGGGCGATGATCGACTGCGTTGCCCGCATGGGGCTTCGTGTGGTGGCTGTGGCTCCCGACGGACCGCGTTCGGCGCAGTCGTCGGCCATCACAGTGGGTCGCGCTCTACATATCCGCCGTCTTCCCGACTACAATGGAGCGGAAATGTATGCCGTCGATGGCACTCCTGTGGATTGTGTGAAATTGGCCGTCGACCGTTTCGGACGCCCCGACTTCGTGTTCGGGGGCATCAACCATGGTCCGAACGACGGTAATTCGGTGGTGTATTCCGGCACTATGGGTGTGGTGATAGAGGGCTGTATGCTTGGCATCCCGTCGGTGGGTTTCTCGCATATCAGCCATTCGTGGGACACAGATTTCACCCCCTACAAGCCCCTTGTGGAGCGCATTGCCGCCGCCGTTGTCGCTCAAGGACTGCCCGAAGGGGTTTGCCTCAATGTCAATATGCCCGAAGGGGGCGAAGTGAAAGGCGCTGTCACCGTAAGAGCCGCCAAGGGCTATTGGGTGGAGGAATTCGACGAATACGACACCGCCGACGGCGGCAAAGAATACAAACTGACAGGGCGTTTTCACAATCTTGAACCTGATAATGACGAAACCGACAAATATTGGTTGGAGCGTGGCTATGCGTCTATTGTGCCGGTTCGTCCGGATATGTCGGCCGTGGATGCCATTTGTGCCATATCGGAGCGGATTCTCAATAATCGGCAATAACGATTCGATTTTCGCTTACACGGTGAGGGTTATATCGCCCTCTCCGTCGAATTGGGCGCCGCCTTTAAGCCATAGGTGCCCCGTGGCGTCGTGCCATTCAACTTCCACCGCTCCGCCATCCATTATGATTGTAGTCCGTTTTCCATTGCGGCCCGATTTGTGCGCTGCGACGAGCACTGCGCACGCGCCTGTGCCGCAGGCTTTTGTGATGCCGCAGCCTCGTTCCCACACACGAATCCGTATGCTTTTTTCGCTCACTTCGGCAAACTCGATGTTGCATCGTTGCGGAAAGCGCGGATGATGTTCGAGCCGAGGTCCGAGAGTCGCGACATCCACGCAATCGACATTGTCGGTGAAAATCACATAGTGGGGATTGCCAATATCGACAAACACCCCTTCGGGCAGATCGTTGCCGTCGGCGAGAAACATGGCGGTGTTTTCCATCGCCGGAATGCCCATGTCGATGCTGGCCGATTCCACTTTCCGCTGTTCGTCGAGAAATAATTCTATCGCTTTAACTCCTGAGTCTGTGAGCAGGCGGATATGCGTTTTGTCGGAAATGCCTTTCTCAAAGACGTATTTGCCGATGCAACGGCTTGCGTTTCCGCACATTTGCGCCTCCGAACCGTCGGCGTTGAAAATTCTCATTGCGAAGTCGGCTGTCGCAGAGTCGGGTTGACCGAGAAGCACAAGTCCGTCGGCTCCGATGCCCGTCGAGCGGTCACACCACGCGATGGCGGCCGCATGGGGGTCGGGAATGTGGTAAAGCGATGTCTCGACGATGATGAAGTCGTTACCGGCTCCGTTCATCTTCGTGAAATGGATGATGTCGGCTTTTTGTGATGGCATTTCCGTGCGATTTGTGTGGAACAGATGCAGCCGTGACGGCATCATCTAATAAGGCTTATTTGTTGGCGTTTTTCCGCATCAGGCGTACGTCGAGTTCGCGGGTGATGGCGGCGAAAATGTCATCTACAGAGCCTTCGCCGTTGATGGGGCAGTAGAGGCCACGCTCGAGATAGTAGTCGCGCAGCGGGGCCGTCTGGTCGTGATAAACTTTCAGGCGGCGCTGGATCACTTCGAGGTTGTCGTCGGTGCGGCCGGAGTCGATTCCGCGTTTGAGGAGCCGCTTGACAAGCTCTTCGTCGTTGGCTTCAAGCCCGATAACGGCATCGACTGAAATCTGGTGGTCATCGATTCCGGAATCGAATTCGATGGCTTGGTTGACAGTGCGGGGAAAGCCGTCGAGGATAAGCCCGTTTTTGATTCGGTCGGCGTTCGCGTCGAGATGGTCGATGAGGATACGGATCATCAACTCGTCGGGAATAAGCATTCCCTGTGAGATGTAGGAGTCGGCAATCCGTCCAAACTGCGTGTCGTGGGCGATATGGTCGCGCAGGAGCTCACCCGACGAAACGTGCATAAAGCCGTAGCGCTCAATGATTTTGTCGCTTTGTGTGCCCTTTCCGCTTCCGGGAGCTCCGAATATTACAATATTGAACATGAGAGGATACTTGAATTGGGGGTTGTGCGCGTCAGCCGCGGGGCGGGGGATGGCTTATTTGTCCTCGCAGAGCACGTAGATGTCGGGGAGGTTGCGAGCCAAGCCGTCAAGGTCGAGGCCAAAGCCGATGATGAATTTTTTGGGGATGGAAAAGCCCACGTAGTCGGGCTTGATGTCGGTCTGCAGAGCTTCGGGCTTGAGGAGCAAGGTGGCGATTTTCACGCTTTTGGGGGCCTTTCCCTTAATACCCTCGATCAGACGCTCGATAGTGAATCCTGTGTCGATGATGTCTTCAACGATGATCACGTCACGTCCGGAGATGTCCTCGGCGAGGCCGAGCACCTCCTTGACCACGCCGGTGGTGGATGTGCCTTCGTAGCTCTTTAGTCGGATGAATGTGATTTCGCAGTCGGTGTTTATTTGTTGAAAAAGAGCCGCTGCGAAAGGCACGGCTCCATTTAGCACACAGATAAAAAGCGGGGTCTTGCCCTCATACTCTTTCGTTATTTCACTTGCAAGCTCGGTGATGCGGGCTTGTATTCTCGAACTCTCGATGTACGGCTCAAATGTGAGTCCTTTGTATGCAACACGCTTCATATCTGCAAATCTTTTGGCAAAATTATAACTTTTTTCGCGTTTTGACAACTTTATTCCCGCTTTTTGCAAAATTTTTTTGAGTTGTCGGTCGGCTTGATTTGCCGTCGGCACATCGAAATGAGTAAATTTTGCCTATTTTTGGGAGTGTAAAGTGCTAATTCTTAAAAAAAAACGAAAAAATTAGGCAAAAAATTAATTTTTTTTGTTCTAAAATTTTTTTATCAAATAAAAGTTTATACATTTGTAGCGGAATTCAAAATTATTCACTAAATAGTTAAGAATTATGAAAGAACTTATTGAAAAAATCAACGCAATTTATGCAGATTTCGCAAAGGACGCTGCTAAACAAGTAGAAAACGGCAACAAAGCTGCTGGCACGCGTGCTCGCAAAGCTTCTGTAGAACTTGAAAAAGCTCTCAAAATTTTCCGTAAAGAATCTGTTGCTGCCGCAAAATAAGCGTCGAAGCATCTACGAAATTTAAGAGAATGCCGTCGGCTAAAGCTGACGGCGTTTTTTTTGTGGCCTCGAGTCGAAGCGAGTTTTGCTATTTTCTACCTGCGACGCTTTGTTTTTTTGCCGAGATTCCCTAACTTTGCACAATAAATCGAAAGTATCATGTTACAAGAGAACTTGCTTATCGCTTACGCGAACAGTTTCCGCGACAATTGGGACCTGCCGGCTCTGACCGACTACCTCACCGGACAAACGTTCACTTACGGCGATTTGTGCCGCCGCATAGCCAAATTTCATCAATTCTACCGCTCTATAGGCATTAAACAGGGCGACAAAATAGCCCTCGTCGGGAAAAACAATATCAACTGGGTGACGGTGTTTATGTCAACAATCACCTACGGCGCTGTCATTGTGCCAATACTGCAGGAGTTTAACCCTAACGACACTCAGCATATCATCAACCATTCCGATTCGGTGTTGCTGTTCATCTCCGACAATCTCTGGGAGTCGTTCGAAATTGAGAACCTGCCCCATGTGCGCGCCGCCCTTTCGCTCAACGACATGAGGCTCATCGCCGAGCGCAACAATCCCGAGCGCCCTAACATGATTGAGAAAACGTTGCGGAATATCAACCGCCGTTTCCGGAAAAACTACCCGAACGGATTCACGAAGGACGACATCAAATATCCCTATATCCACCCCGACACCCTCGCAATCATCAACTACACGTCGGGAACAACCGGTTTCTCGAAAGGGGTGATGCTCTCGCTCAATAATATTTGCGGCAATATCACTTACGGCCGTCGCACCAATCTCCACTACCGCGGCTCGCGATGCTTGTCGTTCCTCCCGCTCGCCCACGCCTACGGGTGTGCTTTCGACTTGCTCGCGCCTCTGGCTTTCGGCTCCCATGTGGTCCTCTTCGGTCGCATCCCTTCGCCAAAACTCCTCATCAAGGGAATGGCCGAAGTGCGCCCCAACCTCGTGATTTGTGTGCCGCTCGTGCTGGAGAAAATCTATAAAAAGCAGATCCTGCCGATGATCACAAAGCAGGCTATGCGCTGGACGCTCGCGATTCCTTTCCTCGACAAGGCCCTTTACCGCATTATCAACAAAAAACTTGTCGATTCGTTCGGCGGCAATTTCGAGGAAATCATCATCGGCGGCGCTCCACTCAACCATGAGGTGGAGGACTTCCTGCATCGCATTAAATTCCCGTTCACCGTGGGCTACGGCATGACTGAATGTGGTCCGCTGATCAGCCACACCAAATGGCGCGACTTTGTCGTGGGCTCGTCGGGCCGTGTGCTTGAGGGTATTATGGAATGTCGAATCGACAGTCCCGACCCCGAAAACATCCCAGGTGAAATTCTCGTGAGGGGCGAAAACCGTATGCTCGGGTATTACAAAAACCCCGAAGCCACCGCCGCAGTCATCGACAAAGACGGCTGGATGCGTACTGGCGACATGGGCACCATGACCCCCGATGGCACATTATTTATAAAGGGCCGCTCGAAGACGATGATTCTCACCGCAAGCGGACAGAACATCTACCCGGAAGAAATCGAGTCGAAGCTCAACAATATGCCTTTCGTCCAGGAAAGCCTCGTCGTCGAGCGCTCCGGCAAGCTCGTGGCTCTCGTCTATCCCGACTTTGAAATGATGGACGCCAACGAAATGACTGCCGACCGCCTGCCCGAGGTGATGGAACAGGTGCGGAAGGAGCTCAACAAAATCGTCGCGCCTTACGAGCAGGTGGCTAAGATTCAACTTATCGCCAACGAATTTGAAAAAACGCCCAAACGCTCAATCAAACG
>CADBML010000063.1 GCA_902795825.1 uncultured Bacteroidales bacterium | reverse complement strand
GTTTATGCAAGTTCTCCAATAAGTGTATATTTGCGTGGGATGGCCTGACGCAAACGGCAGGATATAGAAAAATTCGGCTGAAAATTTCTATTTGACGAAGGCTTTGATTAACTTTGTCACTGATTTCATTCCGCAGCCGTCGGATGAAGTCGCCAAACAAGCACTAATCGTCAACCGTCAACAGATGAAATATCTTTCCTTGCCTCACGATTTTCTGCCGGCACAGTCGCCGGCGTTGCCCTTCTTCCTCGCTATGGAAGAATATGCGGCGCGGTTGGTCGGCGATGAGGATTTGTTTTTCATGTGGCAAGTTGATCCGACGGTGATTGTGGGGCGCAATCAGCTTATCCACAACGAGGTGAATATGACGTATTGCTTGGCAAACGACATTCGGGTTTATCGCCGCAAGAGCGGCGGCGGGTGTGTGTATGCCGACCGAGGCAACATAATGTTTTCCTACATAACCCGTTCCGACGACGTCACAACAGTATTCTCCGACTATACTTCCGCGGTTGCCGAGATGTTGTGCGGTCTAGGACTCAATGCTGAGGCCACAGGCCGGAACGACATATTGATCGACGGCCGCAAAGTGTCGGGCAACGCCTTTTATCACAAGCCCGGGCGCAGCATCGTTCACGGCACAATGCTTTTTACCGCCGATGTGGAGAGAATGCTTCGCGCGATAACGCCGTCGGCGGAAAAGCTTGAGTCGAAGGGCGTGAAGTCGGTTCGAAGCCGCATCACATCCATATCGGAGCATATCACAATGGGCATAAACGAATTTAAGGATTATGTTCGGCGGATGCTTTGCTCGGGAGAGGTGGTGCTGACTGAGCCTGACGTCGCCGAAATCGTTGGCATAGAGGCTGCGTATTTGTCGCGTGAGTTTATCGAGGGAAAGAATCCGCACGCCACGTTCGAGAAAGCCCAACGAATCGAAGGCGTCGGTGAACTGCGTTTGTCGGCAGAGGTGAAGGGCGGCCGTTTCGGAAAAATGGCCCTTGCCGGCGACTTTTTCGTGTTGGGCGATGTGGATGGCCTGCTGCTTGCTCCGCTCGAGGGCGTGGAATGTCGGCGTGAGGCCGTTGAGACGGCGCTTGCCGGCGTTGATGTGCGCCAAGTGATTATGAATTTAACAAACAATCAATTTATAAATCTTGTTCTACCATGAGTGAAGAAATCAAAACGACGTGTCTTCACGACCGTCATGTGGCTCTCGGAGCCCAAATGAGCCCGTTCGCGGGGTTCGATATGCCAATCCAGTATTCGGGAATTGTCGAGGAGCACAATGCCGTAAGAAACGCCTGCGGTGTGTTCGACGTTTCCCACATGGGCGAAGTGTTTGTCGAGGGCGACGACGCCGAGCGTTTTGTCAACCATATTTTCACAAACGACGTGGCCGGAATGCCGGTGGGCAAAATTCTTTACGGCATGATGCTCTACGACAATGGGACGACGGTCGATGACTTGCTCGTCTATCGCCTAGAGCCTAAGCGTTTCCTTCTTGTGATCAACGCCGCCAACATCGACAAGGATGTGGAATGGATTCTCGCCCGCAGTCGCGACGATGACTACAAAATCGTCATCGAGCACGCTTCTGACCGCTTTGGCCAGATTGCCGTTCAAGGGCCGGAGGCGGAGGCGGTGCTTCACGACGTGCTCGGCATCGACGGGGAGGAACTCGCCTTCTACACCTCTACTACCATCTTTTCCGACACCGGCGATGAAATTATCGTCAGCCGTACGGGTTACACGGGTGAGGACGGCTTCGAAATCTATGCCTCTCCAGCAGTGATTGTGGCTTTTTGGGACGAACTTGTTGGTTCGGGTCGCGCACTGCCTTGCGGTCTTGGCTGCCGCGACACGCTCCGCTTCGAGGTGGGGCTGCCTCTTTACGGCGATGAACTGTCGGCTGAAATAACGCCGATCGAGGCAGGCCTCGGCATGTTTGTGAAGATTGATAAGGCAGAGTTTGTCGGCAAGGAGGCTGTAGCGCGCCAGAAGGCAGAAGGCGTGTCGCGCAAGCTCGTTGGGCTTGAACTCGCCGACCGTGCCATCCCCCGCCACGGCTATCAGGTGCTTAACCTCGACGGCGAGCCTATCGGTGAAGTCACCACCGGCTACCACGCCATTTCGGTCGATAAGAGCGTGGCCATGGCTTTTGTCAAGAGCGACTATTCGGCTCTCGACACCGAAGTGCTCATTCAGATTCGCCGCCGCACATTCCTTGCGAAGGTGGTGCGCAAACAATTTTTCAAGAAAAGCTATAAAAAGTGAAAAAACAGACAGTAGTAAAATTGGCTTTTGCGACATTGGCGCTTGCGTTGACTTTCCATGCCGAGGCGAGGGACGAGGACGAGGCGCGCCGAATCGCCGTTGACGCCATCAGCAAGGTGTCGCATAGGTTGAAAGCATCCACAGACGGGCAAATGCCAGGCGTCGAAATCGTTAACGACCCCGTTGCGTCGGCCGACAGTCGTGTCAGGGTATTTTCTTCCCGGGAGGGCTTCGCCGTGGTAAGCCTAAACGACAACACCCCCGCGCTGCTTGCCGTTAGCGAGCGGCCGATTTCATCGGATGGTGGCAACCCGGCATTCCGGCAGTGGCTCAAAGCGGTGACGGCAGTGGCCAATGAGGCCGCTACGCCCCTACAAGTCACCACTCCCGACCCCGACAAATATCGCACCGAAGTGGAGCCGCTTATCTCCACGCAGTGGGGGCAGTTTGCTCCGTTTTTCTATATGTGCCCCATGGAGAATCCCTCGGAGCACGTGGGCGAATACTACCCTGCCGACAATCATTGTGTCGTGGGATGTGTGGCCGTCACTGCGGCTCAGATAATGAATTACTACCGTTTTCCCTCCAATGGAAAAGGTTCGGCGCAAATCACCATGACCGACTGGGATTCGCTCACCGACGTGGTGTTCTCCGTTAATTTCGGCGAAAGCACCTACGACTACGACAATATGCTTCTCTCTTATCCTGAGGACGGCTACAGCGAAACTCAGGGCCGCGCCGTGGCGCAGCTGATGTACCATTGCGGTGTGATGTCGGACATGATTTATTCTATCGATGGTTCAGGCACGTCGAACGGGAATGCCATCAACGGAATGATCGACCACTTCGACTACGACCCCGCAGGAGAGGAAATCGACCGCTATTTCTCAACCGAGAAAGTGTGGATGAACACCCTCTACGACGAAATCAACCAGAACCGGCCGGTGATGTATGCCGGCTACACTTACGACGAGGCCACCGACGACATTGGTGGTCATTCGTTCATCATCGACGGCTACGATGCCGACGGAATGGTTCACGTCAATTGGGGATGGGCTGGCGACAGCGACGGAATGTACGACATTTCTATCCTGAATCCTCCCGACACGGGATGGTCGTTCGAATACTACCAGAGTATGGTGATAGGGGTTCGCCCTAATCCGTCGGCGGTTGACGTTGTCAAAGTCAATCCGGCTGTCAACGCGCCTACAGGCGTATTCTCCATCGACGGCCGACGGCTCCGAAGCGACGGCGCGTCGCGCGGATCGTTGCCTCCCGGGTTTTACATTATCGACGGCAAGAAATGTCGGGTTAACTTTTAAAAATTTTCAAAATGGTAACATTCGGTCTCGTAATATTCGGACTTCTAACCGACACACTTTTGTCGGTGATTGTCGGACTTTTCGGAGCACGCCGGCAGGTGGGCTTTTTCCTCACGTTTCTCATTTCGCTTTTGCTGACCCCGATAGCGGGCATCATCGTAGTGCTCTTGTCCGACCGTCGAAAAGGTCCTGCCGACTATGGCTGCATGGGACGGCTGATGAGCACGTTCGGGCTTGGCTCGCTGCTGCTCATCTTATTGATAGCAATTTTCATCGCCGCCTTCATCGCTTTTTGACCCTCATCGTCAAGTGGCGCCTTGTCCGGCGTGATGGCTGCCGCCTGTGCGGTGGGGATTTTGCCGTTTCGTTTTTTTTGACTAACTTTACCCCCCGATGACACTGACCGACGCTCCGCCGCCGTCAGTAAGATTGTTCACTGGCACTAAACTTACATCACAATGCAGATATATTGTAAAAATTTCGACGAATACATCAATGTCGATGGTGGAGACTCACTCCGCAAGATTGCCGACTCGCTCGCCGACAGGCTGCCCTTCCGTCCGATAGGCGCGCTCGTAAACTATAAGACCGAAAGCCTCGGCTACCAACTGTTCGGACCCAAGATGGTGGAGTTTATCCCCCGCAATTCCGAACACGGACGGCGGATGTATGTGCGCTCGCTGTGCATGATGCTCTACAAGGCCGTCCACGACCTTTACCCGGGCACACGCCTGAGAATAGCCCACTCAATCGGCAGCGGCTATTATTGCCGGCTCTCAGGCACCGAAGTGACACCCGACGTTATCCGTCGGCTGCTCGGCTACATGAGGCAAACCTCGGCGCAGGACTTCCCATTTGTGAGGCGTGAACGGCTTACCAGCCACGTAGTCCAGCTCTTTAGGGAGCAGGGGCTTGACGACAAGGTGAAACTTCTCGAGTCGTTGCGCTCGCTCTACACCGTTTTCTACGAACTCGACGGCGTTTTCGACTCGCTCTATGGCGAACTTGCGCCTTCGACGGGCTACGTCGATGTGTTTAACATTGTGCAATATAAGAATGGTTTCCTCCTTCTCGGCTTCGACGCCGCCGACGATTCCCGCCCTGCCGCACCGGCGGTGCTCGACAAGGTGCAGGAGGCCTTCGACGAATACCAGCAGTTCAACGATGTGATTGGGGTAAGGAATGTGGCGGAACTTAACGAGGTGGCAGACAAAGAAAAAGTGAAGCTGCTCATAAATGTGGCTGAAGCCCTCCACAATAAGAAAATCGCCAGTATCGCCGAGGAAATTGCCCGCCGCAATGCTGCCGGCGGCGCAAAAATTGTGCTCGTGGCCGGGCCCTCGTCATCGGGCAAAACCACATTCTCTAAGCGCTTGGGCATACAGCTTGTCACCAATCTCATAATCCCTCATGTGATTTCGCTCGACAACTACTTCGTAGATCGTGAACGCACGCCTCTTGACGAAAACGGCGAATACGACTACGAGTCGCTATATGCCATCGATGTGGAGCGGTTCAACTCCGACCTCAACCGGCTTATCAATGGCGAAACCGTCACCCTGCCGCGCTACGACTTCCACACAGGCAAGAACGACCCCGAAGGGGGAGAAACCATCAGCCTCGACGGCAACAAAATCCTGCTCATCGAGGGCATTCACGGTCTGAATCCCGAACTGACATCGCACATTGCGCCTGAGATGAAATTCAAAATATATGTTTCCGCCCTCACTTCGCTTTCAATCGACGATCATAGTTGGATTCCCACCACCGACAACCGCTTGCTACGGCGCATCATCCGCGACGCGAAATATCGGGGCATCGCCGCTATCGACACAATCCACCGCTGGGCTTCGGTGCGTCGTGGCGAAGAAAAATGGATTTTCCCATTCCAAGAGAACGCCGACAGTATGTTCAACTCGTCGCTGCTCTTTGAAGTGGGGGTGATGAAGGAATATGCGGAGCAACTATTGCGGAAGATTCCCCACGACCGCGAAGAGTATAGCGAAGCCTATCGTCTGCTTCGCTTCCTCGACCCTTTTGCACAGCTCAAGGGCGACAACATCCCCTCCACAAGCCTGCTTCTCGAATTTCTCGGCGGCAGCTCATTCCACTATTGATTTCTCCGCTCCAAGCGGCAAGGGCCGCACATAATTAGGAATTAGGAATGAGGAGTGAGGAACCCACGAAGTGGCTCGGGGAGATGCCGAAGCGGGTGTTGCCTGAAAGGCAGCCCGCGGTGGCGAAGCC
>CADBML010000062.1 GCA_902795825.1 uncultured Bacteroidales bacterium | reverse complement strand
TATTCATGTTTAATGGGCTGCCAGTAAATTTTAAAGACCCGATTATGAAAGAAATCGTTTTCGCAACAAACAACGCCCATAAATTGTCGGAACTGCGAGGAATCGTGGGCGACAGAATCCGCATCTTGTCGCTTTCCGACATCGGCTGTCACGACGACATACCCGAAACGGGCACCACCCTTGAGGAAAATTCGGCTCAAAAGGTGGAATACATCTCGTCGCGCTACGGTTGCGACTGTTTTGCCGACGACACAGGCCTGTTTGTCGATGCGCTCGGTGGACTTCCGGGCGTCCACACCGCGCGCTTCGCTGGCGAACACGCCACGAGCGATGACAATGTGGATCTTCTTCTCCTTCGGATGAAAGGCGTCGAAAACCGCAAGGCTCATTTTTCGACGGTGGTGTCGTTGATGGTCGGCGGCGTGTTGCGCCAGTTTGAAGGGCGTATCGACGGTGAAATCACTCGCCGTCGTATCGGTAATGACGGCTTTGGCTACGACCCGGTTTTCCGCCCCGACGGCTATGATAAGACATTCGCCCAACTTGGAGTAGATGTAAAAAACCGTATCAGCCATCGAGCCATTGCCTCGAGAAAACTTGCCGACGAACTGCTGGGGCTTTCCATCGGCTCCACGTCCAAAGAAAGTCAAAAAAAACAATAAAGGGGATTGATATTAATTTGATTTTTCCGAAATGCAATTAATATAAATCCCTAAAGTATAAGCTATAACACAGATGAACATCTCAACAACTCCCGTAGAACAACTTTCCTACAAAGCCGCAATCGACGAGCTGCAAGGCATCGTCGCTATGATGCAGGATGCCAACTGCGACGTTGACAATCTTACAGCATATACCCGCCGTGCCGCCGCCCTCATCGCCGAGTGCCGCCGTCGTCTCACACAAGCCGAGGCAGAACTCAATCCAATCATCGCCTCCATCAACAACGGAGGGGATGAATAACGCATAGTGACTCATAATTTCCTCAAAGGGTAAATATTTCCTATATCAAGATGAATAGGGTGCTTTTTCATTCGACTATTTTCGGACCGATACACAGTCGTCGGTTAGGGACTTCGTTGGGCATTAACCTGTTGCCCGACGACGGCAAGATTTGCAGTTTCGACTGCGTCTATTGCGAGGCAGGATGGAATGCCCAAGGCACAGGCACTACAGGCTTTCCCCCTCGTGAAAAGGTGGCTTCGATGCTTGAGGAGAAGCTTCGCTCAATGGCGGAAAATAACGAGAGGCTCGATGTGATTACTTTTTCCGGCAATGGCGAACCGTCGCTTCACCCGGAGTTCCCGGAGATAATCGACGATGTCATCGCCCTGCGCAATTTCTTCGCGCCCAATGCGAAGGTTTCGGTGCTGTCAAACGCCACGAGGCTCGATGTGGAGAGGGTGGCCGACGCATTGCACCGTGTTGACAACAACATTCTCAAACTTGATTCCGCAATAACCTCCACATTGCGGAGCATCAACCGACCAAATTCTCCTGCTTTCACAGCCGAGAAGGTTATCGATGATTTGAAGCGTTTCAGCGGGCAGTGCATTGTCCAGACACTGCTGACACGCGGTTCATGGCAGGGTAGGCCGTTCGACAACACTACCGAATCGGAAGTCGATGCCCTGATTGCGGCTTATAAGGAAATCAGTCCGCGGAGCGTGATGCTTTATCCTGTGGACCGCGCCACTCCTGCTCCCGATGTGGTGAAGGTCACCGCCGAAGAAATAGCGGCCATAGCCGACCGCGTCAGAGCAGCCGGCATTGAGGTGTATTAGCCGTTGAGGTTAATAGTATGAAAAACGTCAAGAGGACTATCTCTTGACGTTTTTTATGCGATGGCTTCGTTTTATGCGAATGTTGTATTTCCGGCGAATGCCGTTTTACTGCGTTATGGTGATGTCACTGCCAACTTTCGGGATGCGGTGGCGTATTTCTGCCCGTCGGTGGAGATTTCGGCGCGATACACATAGATGCCGCGGTCAACGCGCCGACCGGCGTTGTCGGAGAGATCCCAAGTGATGGGAGCGGTGCGGAACGAATCGCTGGGCGTTGTGGTAGTGGTTGACCACACAAGTCGTCCGGCGAGGTCGTAAACCGAAATGGTCACGTTCAGCACCGATTCTGGGCGGTTGTGGGTGATGTAGAAGTTTGCCGTGGATGAAGCGGGATTCGGCGTGGCATAAACTTCGGAAATTTGAGGTGTCAGCCCTTCCACGACATAGAATTCGATCGAAGCCGTGGTGGAATTGCCCGATGTGTCCCACACTTTGATTTCAAGCGAGTGCGCACCCTTGTCAAGATTCGACAGCGGGTAGTAGATGACGCCGCCGTTGCGGTCGATGTCGGGGATAAAGTATTGCGCCACATCGTTGTAGTATTTTGTTCCATCGACGATGATGGTCATTTGGTGTCCGATGCCGGCATTGGAGAGGTTGATTCCCACATTGTCGGAGAAAGAGGATATGACCATCGGCGACTCGTTGACCTTGTCGCCCGATTTGAACGACTCCTGATTGAGCACGAGCATGTCGATAACAGGCGGTTCGCGGTCGGGGTCGGTGATTTCTTCGAATCCGGCCACAAAGAATTTTCTGTTGCATCCGATGGCCTCATGCTTTCCGTCGTTGCTTGTGGCGTACATATTGAGAGCCGCGGGGCGGAAGTTGTCGGAAATCTCTGCCGGCATGGAGAACGTCACTTGGAAGCGTCCGTTGGTGACGACGTTCCGACCGGTGAAGAGCATTTCGCCCTGTTGTTCGAAAGTGATGGCCACACCATCGTCGCCGTTGCCTTTCGTGGTGACGGAATGTTCGGCGTCGTAAAGTGTGGTTGAAATTTCGCCATTGAAGTCGTTGATTAGAGTGCCGTCGGGTTTGTAGATGCCCCCTTCGAGGGTCACTTTTTGTTGTCCTTTGATTGTGGCTTGGTTGTCGTCGTTGACTTCGATGCCGTTGATTTTTTCGAGCCTCACTTCGTTTTCGGGGATTACGAGCGGCAGAGCCGGGTCGCCGAGGAGGATGTAGCGCAGGCGGTTGGTGTCGCCTGCCGAGGTGGCGGCATATCTGTTTTTAGCGCGGCGAATCATTTCGCCGGCAGTGATGAATCGTCCTGACGAGGAGCGTGCGAGCATTTCTTGTCCGAGGTAGTCGGTCAGCACGCCGTTGTTGCCGATATACACCGGCCGGGTTGCGGAAATCATTCCGATCACACCTCCATTGGGGTTGAGACACATGATTTCGCCGGCTGTCAGCGCGTCGGCGTCGCATTTGGCGAAGTCGCACGTCGCGGCATAAAGCATGGGCAGCTTTTTAAGGTAGAGGTTGGAAAACTCGGTGTAGGTGATAAGATTCTCATGTGTCCAGCTGGTGGGGTTGGCGTGTCCCACATAGTTCCACCACATTGAGCCTTCGTTGAGAAGCCTGAAAATCCGGTCGTGGGCTTTTTGGTAGGTGTTGCCTATTAATTCGTATTCGTCGGTATAGACCTTATTGTAGAAGAATAAGTTCCCGTTTTCGGAATTGCGCAGGCGGTTCCACATATTTTCGGTTTGCCGCATATGTTGCGCGTTGTCCTGGTCGTCGGCGATGAGAAGGATTTTGTTTTTCCACTCACCCGACGGCGGAGTCTTTATATATTTTTCGATTTTATCGACAACGGTGCGTGCCTCGTTAAGGGAGCGCACACCGAGCCTACCCACGGCGATTTGGAGTTTGTCGATAGCCATTCGTGTTCCAGAATCGTCGGCGAGGAAAGCGAGAATGTCGTCGGTGGTATAGGAGGAGTTGTCGTCAAGACCGTCGTCTGACTGCCATGAGGGCATAATGGGGTATCCGAGGGCTTTCACTTGGGCGGTTTTGGCTCTGTTGTCGTAGGAGCCTCGCCCCATAAGGAGCGCATATTTGAAGTTGTTCTTGTCGGCCGAAGAGCGGTCGAAGAGCATTTTGAAATATTTTCTGATTCCGTTGATGTCGTTTGTTCCCGAGGCAAATTCGTTGGCGATTTGATCGACGGTCACTACTTTCACTTTAAGGCTGTCGGGAGTGTTGGCGTGGATTTGCGCGAGGCGTGTGGCTTGCGACTCCCATTCGGGATGTGTCACGATTACCATGTCGGGCACTTCGCCTTCGTGGAGGTTTTGGTTGGCGACTTTTTTGACGAAAGTGGGCGAGGGAAGCGTGGCCGATTCGTTCCATGCCGCATAGGTGTGCCAATCCGAGTTGGGCGATTCCCACACTGCTTTGTCGCCGCTGCGGTTGGCCGACACTTCATAGACTTTTGTCGGGCTTGTGACGTCCCAGATGCGTGTCGAGGCATCGACTCCGCTGAGTTGTAGAGCCTTTGAGCGTGAATGGAAGTTAAGGAAACCGCCGTTAAGGCGAAGGAGGCGATTGTAGTTTATGTCGATATAATCGAGGCGTGCGAGATACACGGTTCCGGAGGAGCTGTATTCGATGCTCAAATCGAGGTTTTCGGATTCGAGGCTGAAGGTTTTGCGGGTTGTGGTGGCTGTGCCGAAGATGGCGGCCGACACGGCGGTGGGGTTGATGCGGTCGGTCGATTTGTATTCAAGTTCTTCTCCGTTGGCGGTGAATTTGAGTGTAGAACCTTGACTGTAGGTTTTAGTTGCAAACCGACATTCCATTTTGACAGTGTTGTCGGCGCGGTCGGGGAGAGAGAATTTGAACGACTGGCGGGGTGTCATGCGGAAATCCTCACCGAGGAGAATGTGGCCGGTGGAGCCTGGCGAAGCGATGTCCTCTTCATGGTAGAGGCGTTCGAGGAACGTTTCGGCGGGCGATTCGGAAGTTCCCGGCGTGCCTATTTTGTCAAGCTCGGGCATTTGTTCGTCGGTGTCGGAAAGATAGTAGTAGCCGTAGTCGGAGAATGGATTGGAGCGATGATAGAAGTAGCCTGCTGAGATGTAGGTCCACATTTTCGGGCCATGGGCGTAGAAGACGATGCCGCGGGCCGTGTTTTCGGAGTGTACGAGCGGCAGGTCGTCAGCAAACGTCTTCATGGCGTCGGCAATCCGTTGGCCGCCGTAACCATAGACTCTCACTTTCGATGGGTCGCTGAATCCCCAAGCTTGAAGGTCGGCGGTGGTGATTAAGTGCAGTCCGGAGTCCTCGACTTTGATTTTGACCCAGTTGCCGCTGGCGAGGCGTGAGCTTTGAGCGTAGGTGGAGAGGTCGAACGCGGCTGCACCGGCAGTTGCCATGGCGAGAATGGCTGTAATGACCGAGACCCGAACGAGCGACGTTATATGTTGTCTGAATGATTTCATTTGAGGATAAATTCCGTTCTATTATAACGAAAAATCAGGGTTTATTATTGCGTGAAGCCTCTCTTTTGGCGAGCCAAGCGTCCCAAGCGGCACGGTCGCCGTAGAAAGTGTCGAGGTCGATGAGGCCAGAAGCGCCGTCGATACTGCCAAGGTGGCTGTATTGCCAGAATGTGGGTTTTGCTCGGCTGTCGCTGAGCGGAGGGTTTCGGAAAGAACAGAGCCACAGCGGGCAATCTTCAAATCGGTTGCGGTAGAAACGGTAATATCCCTTGACGTTAGTGTAGATAATCACGTCGTGACCACTTTTGCGGAGATAGTTGACGAGTTCGCGCAGGCGTTCGGCGACGATAGGGGTGGGAATCGAGGAATCGTTGGTCCATTCTTCGAGGTCGATTGCCACAGGGAGGTCGAGCCATTTGCCGCGTATGGAGTGGAGGATGTTGATGGCTTGCATTTTGCCGTCGGTCTCGAAGCGGAAGAAGTGGTACACTCCCACCTTCAGCCCCGCCTGAAGTGCAAGGCGATGGTTTCGGATGAACATCGCGTCTTTGTAGGTTGCGCCCTCGGTGGCTTTGATAAACGCGAATTCGATGCCGTCATCGACGAGTCTCGTGAAGTCGATTTCCTTGTTGTGCGACGAGATATCTACCCCAGCAACGGGGAATTTCGTCTTGTCGATTGACACACGCGGGATTCCTCCGGCACGGAAATAGTAGTAGGCATAGCCGGCGGCGAGGGTGAGGATGACGAGGGCCAATAGCGACCAAAGTGTTATTTTCAGGCTGCGTTTCATCGGTCGCTAAAGTGTCAGAGAATACGTCGAGGGTAGAAGAAGAAACGCCGCGAGTGGAGGGAAGAGAGGGCTTGGTTGATGATAGCCTCGGTGTCGTTAGCCTTATAAAGCACGGCGATGTTGTCGGGGAGTAGCGGTTCGAGAAATCTCCATGCGTTGTGGTCGAAAGCCGATTCGAGCCAGATTTTCGCCTTTTCGGTGGGGAACAGGGGCGAGGCGAGCAGCAGAGAGAGGGTGTCGAACAGTCGTCGGGAAAGCCCCTCGGCGATTGCGCGGCAGTTGCCTTCGTTGGCGAGAGCATTTTTCTTCAAGATGAAAAGGGTGGCGACAACGGCATCGCAATAGAGACGGTAGTCGGCCTTGATGCTTTTCGCTGAAGCATGGCGGTCGCGGAAATCTGCCATTGGGGTCGATTGGGCTGAAGCCGTCACAAGGCGGCCGTTGGCGAGGATTGTGGCCAAGTTGAATTTCAGGAATTCAAGGCGAGGGTCGTTCGTGTCGGCGTTTTTGTCTGCAGTCTCGTTGTCATCCGTCACGGTGTTGTCTGGCTCGTTGTCGGTCATGATTCGCAAAAGCGTTTCCTCGGCGGCAGTTCGTCGATAAATGATGTTATCGGTTTGGAAAATCAGGTCGATTTGGCTTAGAAGGCGTTTTAATGGCGAATCGTCGTCGTTGTTGGTTACGTGTTGCCGGAGCGGGATGTTGAGAAGTCGTGAGCGCAGTTTGGCATTGCCTACAAAGATGTCGGGAGCTGGCGCGTTGGGAAGCAAATCGTCGCCGCTGAGAAGAGACTGTGGCCCGTCAGCGCGGGTAACGAACCGCGAGGTGGTGAAAATTACGTTTTCCGCAACCGAACGGCGCAATCCCGCGAGCAGACATTCCTCGACCGACAAAGTTTCGGAGTTCGCCACGATGTGCACGCGAGGATTTATGGCTCTAACTGATTTGATGATATCGACGGTGTTGTCGGTCGAAGCGTTGTCGATGACCACTACCTCCACATTGCCAGCGGGGGCGACATGAAGAGCCTTCTTGATAGCGGTCATTATAGAGCGTCGGCTGTTGCGGGCATATATGAGAATTCCTAAGTCGATTCTGCCCAGACTTCTTGCGGGGGCGAACTTGTCGGCGTTGAAACGTCGGAAGATAGGGTCGCGCAGCATCCGCATGATGAGTTTGTCGTGTCCGCGGAGCTGATGGTTGCGGGCTTCGGCTTTGAGACGGCTGGCTTCCCCTTTGCTGTTGAATTTCAGCCTATTCAAGATAATCCCCGTATAGAACTGCCGCAGACGGAAGAGGAAGAAGCTTTCGCTGAGAGGTTCGATTGTGTCGAACAAATGGTGAAGCCGGTCGAAGAAGGTTTCCCAGTCGTCGGCGGTCAGTTCGGATTCTTCGGTGGCGGCTTTGTCGTCGGCATCGTTTTTCCCGTCGTAGCGGTACTCATACACATATATCGAATTGTCCGTCACCACGGTTCGCGCTTTCAGGCTTGCGCGGAGAAGGATCACGCGATCCTCGGAAGGGGTGAGAGCCTTTGACGTGAGCCACGAGCCGAGGTCGAGAAGGTTTCGCCGTACGAGGCTTCCCGACAGCTTGTCCGACACACCGCCGCGGAACAGCTGGTCGGCAAACTCCATTCCGGTCATTGTGGCCGACATTTCGCGGTTAAGTGAGTGAACGCCGGTCGGGGCAAAGCATCGGGCATTGCCGGCCACGATATCGACATCTTCCGCTCCGCGGTCGATAAGCAGCCGGAGGGAATCGCTGGGGAGGGTGTCGTCGGCATCGACAAACATAAGCCACACTCCTTTCGAAACCGCCACGCCGGCTTTACGCGCCGCCGAAACACCGTGGTTCTCGGTGTGAATCACGCGGATGCGGCTGTCTGTTCCATTCAGGCGGTCACACAAAGCGCCAGAGCCGTCGGTGGAGCCGTCATCGACTATAATAAGCTCGAAATTGCGGAACGACTGCGCCAAGACGCTCGCCACGCAACGCTCGACGGTGGCGCGCATGTTGTAAACCGTAATTATGACCGAAACATCTGTCATGCGTGTCAAAGAGAAAAGAATCGAAAGCGTCGTTCCTGCCATAGAAAAGCCCGCTTTTTTCGCATACTTGCTCAAATGCTGCTGGGCAATAACTTGTGGCACAGCCTTAAATGCAACGAGCAATAAGAGCCATACTATTGCTTCTTAGCTCCATTTTTGCCTAGCAATGGCGCGGAACGGCCGCCTTAACATCGCAAAAGTACACAAAATTTTTCACAACATTCAATATTTGGCGAATTAAAGTTGCTCTCTTACATTGCCGATAAGGAAAAAAGTTGTAAATTTGCGATATGAAAAAACTAAACCGAATCATTTTGTGCGTGTTGTCGGCCGCCGCGATGTGCGTGGCCGCTCAGTCGTGTAACCCGCTTACCGACGAAGCAAAGGAGGTGGTGGGAAACTATTACATCAAAGAGCTTAGCGACGACGTCCCGATTATGGAATTAAACGACAACGGCAAAGCCATTTATCGCACAATAAAGCCGGAAGTGCTCACGATTTCGGCGGAGGCCGACTGGAATGTGGTGGGCGACTCGCTCATTTTCGACATAAAAAAGGATAAGGTGACGTTCGACGGCGACTCTTCGCTTGTGGGCAACATACCGAATCATATTTCAAAGAAAATCGTGGCTCACGACGCTTGGACACTGACCCTCGAACAGAGCGGAGTCCAATACGTCTATTACCGACGCAACAAGTAAACGACAACAACATCATAACAGATAACGAACAATTATGCGCACCTTAACGAAATTCGCAGCACTTGCACTGCTGCTTGTGGCTATAACCGCCGGTTGCAAACGCACTGTGGACGATAACCGCGAAGCCATACAGACAGCCGAAACGGCAATCGAAAACGCCCAATACGACCAGGCCCTCGACATTTGCGAAAGCCTTGTGAAAGAAAATGCCGGCGACAGCCTGCTTTCCGCAAACGACTATTGCCGTATCGCTCTTGCGATGAAGAAAATATCCGATGCCACCGACAACGGCGACATCACAGCTTCGGCTGTCAATTGCTATCGCTCCGCCGAGGCTCTGTCGGGCGACTCCATCATGAGTTTCCTGTCGTCGTTGCAGCCTGCCGATGCCAGCATTTTCCTCAATATCATGCTCATCGCCAGTAGCCAAGGGGCTACATTCGGCGATTCGGTTGAAGGGATAGACACAATCCCGGCCGACTCCATCTGATATGGCAGCGCCCGAATCAGACTGGCTCGACGCCCTGCGTTCGCTCATGCCCGATGCTTCGGATGCCGACCCCGAAACGACAGCTGCGGAACAGGAATCGACCGATAGTCAGGAGCAGAAACAGAAGGGTCGCGTCGATATAATGCTCGACAAAAAAGGCCGTCATGGCAAGTTGGCCACAATCATCGCGGGTTTTGATGTCGATGACAACCACCTCGCGTCGATTGCCAGCAAAATCAAATCACGCCTTGGCTGTGGCGGCAGCGCGCGCGGAGGCGAGATTCTCATTCAGGGCGACCGCCGTAAGGATGTGGCGGCTCTGCTCTCTTCGATGAACATAAAAAACAGGATAATATAGAAATCCCCACTATAACAAATTGGCCTTCGCTTCGGCCACAACAACCCTTTATCGCTATGTTAACAATAAGAAAAGCTTCAGCCGGCTCAGGCAAAACATTCCAGCTCGCACGCCAGTATATCATCGATGTGCTCGCCGACCGCAGTGTCAACGAGGACGGAACCACGGAAGTCAAACTCAACCGCAACGGCTCCGACGCTCATCGCCGCATACTCGCCATCACATTCACCAACAAGGCGACAGCCGAGATGAAGGCGCGGATAGTGTCGGAAATGGCAAAACTCGCCTATGTCGGACCTAATGGCGAAATGGCGAAAAGCGACCACCGCGACTTCATCTGCGCCAAATTGGGCTGCGACGAAAAAGATTTGCAAAAAGCCGCTGCCGTAGCCCTAAAATCAATTCTTTTCAGTTACCACCACTTCAACGTCAGCACAATCGACTCGTTTTTCCAGCTTGTGCTACGCAACTTTGCCCGTGAAGCCGACTTGCCTGGCGACTTCGGCGTGGAAATCGACGACAGGGAAGTGATTTCTTTCGCCGTGCAGATGATGCTCGACCGCGGCAAACGTGAAATGGCGGCTCGCGCCGACGGCGGGAATAGTGGGCGTGGAGACGCGTCGTCGCTCGTCAGGCTTATCGAGTCGTTTATGAACGACAAGTCGGAGGCGGGAAAGAAATTCAATATTTTCAACAGTAACTCCACCGATGTCAATGATATCACCAAAGCTATCAGCGACTTGCTCAACGAGGACTACAAAATCAACAGCGATTTGCAACAATACCTTGTGCCGACGACGGGGCTGAGCGTTGAAGCCGCCGCCGCGGCTAAGGAACAGGCCGCAAACCGGCTTGCTGATTTCGCCAAAGAAGTGAAGAGGCTTTATAGCGTCAGAATTGACGAAATAATCGGCAAAGCAAAAGATTTTCGCAAAAAATATGTGGATTATGACAACATGGCTTATTCACATGCTAAAAATGTGTTTGTCAAGTTGGCCGACGGCGACTTGTCTCCATTTTCTAGTAAAACATTCCCGAAAATTATAAATGATGGGCATGATTATTTCAACAAAAAAAAGCCAGACGACGCGATATGTGAAGATATTCAGGAAAGAGCCAACGAAATAAATAGGCTGAAAGAGGAGCTTTTCAGCTTTGAATGCATCAGTGCGCACATCGACAAGATGCAATTTTTGCAGGCCGTTCTCGCCGATGTCGAACAATATCGCTCCGACAACGATTTGATTCTTCTTTCCGACACCAACGACATCCTTCACGCCCTTATCGGAAAAAGCGACGTGCCCTTTGTCTATGAGAAAATAGGCACGGAAATAGTCCATTTCCTGCTCGACGAGTTTCAGGACACCTCACGGATGCAGTGGAATAACCTCCGCCCGCTTATCAGCAATTCGGAGGACGATGCTACGAGCGACAACCTCATCATCGGCGACGAAAAGCAGAGCATATATCGCTTCCGCAACGCCGATTACCGACTGCTATATTCGGGAGTGAGAGATGACATCAAAGTGCCCGACGAGCGAATTGTCACGGGCAAAGATGCCGCCGACAACACCAACTGGCGCTCCTCGCGCGACATTGTTGAATTCAACAATAAGTTTTTCGCCAAATATGCCGAGAGTTCCGGCAATGCGACCGCTAAGGACATATACAAATATGTGGAGCAGAAGGTGGCTCCTAAAAATGAGAACCGCCGCGGCTGTGTGATAATGCGAAAGAGCGAAGCGGAAAATGACGGCTCGTTCAAAAAACAGTCGTTTGAGCAGTTTGTCAACGATTTGAAGCGGGCACGACGCGACGGATTCCGCTGGGGCGACATGGCTGTACTTACAAATAAAAAGGAGGAGGGTCGGGAATTGATCGACTATGTGATGCAGTATGTACGCACTCATCCTGGCGACAATGACTTCGCCGGCTTCAAGGTGGTGTCGGAAGAGTCGTTGTTGATATCGAGGGCGGATTCCGTTCAGTTTGTTGTGGCGATGCTCCGGCTGCTCGACCCGACGAGCATCGAAAACGAGCGTGACGGCAAGGAGGCGAAGTCGGCTGCGGAAATAGCTTACCGTTACCGTTATGCCGCTATGAGGGCGAGGGAAAACGGCTATACTGATTTCTCAAATGTGCTTGCCGACGCGCTTTCCGACGCCGATATGCCCGAATTGCTGAAGCCTGAAAAAGTGGCGTCGTTGTATGTCGACGACCGATGCGCATCGCTTGTGACAATCGTGGAGAAAATCATCCGAGCCCATATTCCGAAAAAACTATTGGCTGAAGAGAATATCTATTTGCAGGCATTTGCCGACATAGTGATTGACATGAGCAACCGCGGAGTCACTAATGCCCACGATTTCCTTTCGTGGTGGGATTCTGTAGGGAAGGGTCAAGGCGTTACTCTTCCGTCGGGAGCCGATATGATGCAGGTGATGACCATCCACAAGTCGAAAGGGCTTGAATTTCCATGCGTGTTTATTCCTCTCGCCAAATGGGAACTGAAAAAAAATGATGGGACATCGTGGTTCTCAACCGATGTCATCTCCGACAGTATGAAAAAAAGTGGCGTTGCTCCGGAATTAATTCCCCCGATGTTGCCGTTAAAAAACACCAAAAAACTCATAGATTCTGTGTTTTCCTCGCAATATGAGGATAATAATACTGCCGCCTATCTCGATTCGCTCAATAAGGCATACGTGGCTTTCACCCGCGCCAAGGACCGGCTTGTAGTCACTTATATGTTTAAGGAGGGTAAAAATGAAGATAAAAAGGAGGGCAAGAATGATGGGAAGAAGATATTCAACAAATTCGGTGATGTGACCGACAACGTACTGGCCGACTTCGGCATCGATTGCGTAGAGCAGACGGTCACGTGCGGCGACAACACATTATATGAACGTATCTATGGAGATGCGGAGTCGAAATGCAATGAAAAGCATAATTCGGCAGACGGCTCCGAAAAGGCAGGCGAACCCGCCATAGGCGGCAAATCTATGTCGGCCGACGAAATGGAAGAATACAAGGTCGGTGACTACGCGACTTCAAATCTCAACGAAAACTGGGAGTTGCTGACAGCCGACGAAAACCTTCCCTACGTTTCGCCGTCGATACGCGAAGGTTTGATTCTTCATGACGTGATGCGCTCCGTTCACGATCTTAAATCGGATGTGTTGACTCTCGTCCGCCGCAAGGCGATGCGTTTTGCGCTGACCGATGAGGTAATCGAGGAATATGCCGACATTATCCGCGGCGCACTTGCCGACCCGAGAGTGAAGCCGTGGTTTAGTGGCTTTGTGCGTCTCATCAACGAGCGCCCTGTGGTGATAATGTCCGAAGGGAAAGGACCGGTGTCGCAGCGCCCCGACCGTGTGGTGGTGAACACCGATGGCTCGGTCGATATTGTCGATTACAAATTTGGCGGCAGGGATGATAGTCGCTACCGCAGGCAAATGAAAGGCTATGTCGGCCTATATAAATCGTTGGGCTATACGACTGTCCGCGCCCATTTGTGGTATGTCAAACTTGGGGAAATAGTGGATATTCCCGTCAACTGAAGCCGATGACGGTTTTATAGGAAAGCAATGAAGCTTAGGCAGAAATACATGACGATGCGCGGTCGGCTTGAGGCGCGGTTCTCCTCCGATGAGGCGTTGGCTATGGTAAGGGTGATTCTTGGTCATCTGCTCGATTACACGCCCGTCGATATCGTTCTCAATCCCGACCGAGAACTGACATCGTTCACCGAGGCGAAGGCCGACAGCATCGTGGAGCGGCTTCTTTCCGGCGAACCGCTGCAATATATCATCGGTGAGGCCCGATTCCACGGCCATGCGTTCCGTGTCACGCCCGAAGTGCTCATTCCACGGCCGGAAACTGAAGAACTTGTGGATATCGTCGTCGATGAGTGGGCAGCCCGCTCCGACTTGCGTGTGCTCGATGTTGCCACCGGCTCGGGGTGCATTGCCATCTCTCTGGCGCGTGCGCTCCGGTTTGCTTCCATCGACGCTTTCGACGCGTCGGCAACGGCGATAGAAGTGGCTAAGGCCAATGCCGCTGCCCTAAAAGTGAAAGTCAATTTCTTCGTGGGCGACATTCTCGCTTTGCCCGCCGACGGCGATGGCCGCAAATATGACATTGTCGTGAGCAATCCGCCGTATGTGCTCGACAGCGAGCGCGAGTCGATGTCGGCCACCGTTGTTGATTATGAGCCTTCAGCGGCGCTTTTCGTGCCCGATGCCGACCCGCTCAGGTTCTATAGCCCTACAATCCGTTATGCTGCTGCGGCGCTCAACCGCTGCGGCGCTCTTTATTTCGAAATAAATCCGCTCACTGCCGACCGCTTGCTTCGCGAGGTGGAGGCGTGTGGCTTTTCCGATGTCAGGCTTGAAAGTGATATGTCCCGACACCGGAGGTTCCTAATTGCACGAAAATGAACAAAAAACCGATGAAACCCGATGTGGCGCTCGTGCGCCTCGAAACTTTATGCGCTGCCTCCGAGCAGTGTGAATACGACTTGCGTCAAAAACTCAAGAAGTGGGGCGTCGGCGGCGATGATGCCGAAAAAATCATCGAGTCGCTAGAGGAACGCCGTTTTTTCGACAATGGGCGATTCGCGCAGGCTTTTGTCAACGACAAACTGCGGTTTAACCATTGGGGACAACGAAAAATCAGGCAATCGCTTCGGTTGAAACGTGTCGCCGCCGACTTAATCGACGGCGCGATGTATGCCATAGATGACGACGACTTCACGGAAGTGTTGCGCGACATTCTCCGTACGCGCGCACGGCGAATGCCCCAGCCGCTTTCGTACGACGACAAGATGCGCCTCGCCCGCTTCGCCATAAGTCGCGGTTTTGAAATCAGTGAGATTCTTTCAATAGTCAACGAGCCGGGGTTATGCGACGAATAAAAAGGACTGCGGAGGCTTTGCGCGACGTCATTTTTCCTTCGGTGTGCGAGGTGTGCGGTAAGTCGCTTGTCGATGGCGAAGATGTGATGTGCCTTGATTGCTATGCCGAAATTCCCCGGACCCGCTCCCATTCCGACAGCTTTGGGGTTGTCCACCAGCGGCTTGCATCGACCCTGCCCATCGACCGAGCCGCTTCATTTTTCTTCTATTATCGCGAAAACCCCTATGCGCGTCTCATCCAAAAGGCGAAATACAATCATCTGCCGCGCTATGCGTCATGGCTCGGACGGCAGTATGCTTCCGAAATAGTTCCCGACGGTTTTTTCGACGGCGTCGATATGCTTGTGCCGGTGCCGCTATATTGGTGGAAACGCTTTCGTCGCGGCTATAATCAAAGCGTTGAGGTCGCGAAGGGAATTGCCGAAGTGACTGGCTTGCCGGTTCGCGACATTCTCAGCGCACGGCGTCACTCCTCGCAGACGGCGAAGTCGGCGTTCGAGCGCTGGCAGAACACACGCGAGGTTTACTCTTTCAATGGCTGTGTCGCTGAAATCGAGAACCGTCATTTGTTGTTGGTGGACGACGTCATCACCACTGGAGCCACAATCTTGTCGTGCGGCAAAGCCATCCACGACGCATCGCCCACAACGCGCCTTTCAGTAATTTCGCTTGGTATCACACAACTGCGGTAATCAATAATCGACGTCGGGACGATCCACGTCTTCGCCGCCGCACACACGCCCCTCGTTGTCGTAGCGTTTCATCCGCTGCCATGTGCCGTCGGGCTTGTACTCTGTGCGTTCGAGCATTCGGTAGCCTCGTGTGGCTTCTGTTCGCGAGATTTGGTTTTCGAAGATGTTGCGAAGCGTTTGGCAGATAAAACCGGCGTCGGCCTTTTCGTCTTGGTCGGTGTATTCCACAATCTCGATGATTTTTTCGGAAAGGAACTCAATTTCCACTAACCAGCGGCTGCGCGATCTATCCTCGTTGTCGACTGATGAACGGGCGAAGTCGTATAGCCGCAGCTCGGCGATTGCCACTTTCAGGCTGTCGAGGGCTGGCTTTATGTCAGGCTCGGAATAGTTGTAGCCGTAGTTTTCGGTGTAGGTGCCGTAGCGGCGATAGTACAAGCCTGTATAGTAGTCGTTGTCGAATTTGCTTTTGGTGTTAGTAAGGATGTAAACTTCGGAGCGGACGGGTTTGTTGGCTTCGACATCATAGAGTTCGTAGCGGAAACTTGTAATGATGTCGTTATAAGCAAACGGCTGTTTCATTTCGTTGGCTGGCGGAAGCTTTGGCTGCTTCACTTTTTCCATTTTCGGGCGTTTTTGTGTTTTATTCGATGTCTTTTTCGGGGCGGCGCAAAGGCTGATGGCAATCGTCGCCGTCAGTGCTATAAGCAGTATTGTACGAAACTTTTGCATATTTAAAAAACGTGTTAGAATTCCAAATCAGGTTCGTCGGCATCTTCGCCGCCGCACACTCTGCCTTCGTTGTCGTAGCTGATTCGGCGTTGCCATTTGCCGTCGGACTTATAGGTGGTGCTGGAGTATTCGCGGAAAGCGCCCGGCTGAGCGACTTTTGCGGCAAGACGCTTGAAAATCGGTTCGAAGGCATTCACGACCGGTGCTTCGGCTGTGGTGGAGGACGGGTCGATATATTCGACGATTTCCACTTTCGCGCCCGATGAATAGGATATTTCCATCAACCAGCGGCTGCGTTTTTTGTTCTCTTTGTCGATCTGCGTGCGTGGAAAATCGAGGATGTGGAGCGAATCGGCTGCGGCTGAAAGCTCGACTAAAGCCGAATCGACATCAACGTCGGAATAGTCGTAACCTACGCCTTGGGAATAGGTGCTGTAATCGCGGAAATAGACGCTCGCAGTAATTTTGTCGGAGTAAATGGTGGTGTAACGATGGATGGAATACACTGCGGAGCGGACGGGCTCGCCTTTCACGACATCGTAGCGTTCGAGGCGGAAGCCGAGAATCGTGTCGTTGTCGGAAGGCATTGTCGGAGATTTTTTCATAGCTTGTGAGCTTTCGGTACAGCCTAAAACGGCGCACGCCAAAACGGCGGCTAAGATGGGGAAAAAAGAGCGCTTCATGACTGGACGATTGATGGGTTGACGGTAGTTTTATATCCGCAAAGGTAGTTTTTTTGTCGGAAAACGCCAAACTTTGTAGGAAATTATGTACTTTTACACTCGCAAAACGAAAACAACGAACCATCCAACACAAACAAAACGAAAAATGGCAAAAGTAATCATTATCGGAGCCGGCGGAGTGGGAACCGTCGTGGCCCACAAATGTGCCCAAAATCCCGACGTTTTCACCGAAATAGTAATCGCGTCGCGCACGCGGTCGAAATGCGACGCTGTAGCTGCGCAGCTCAACCATCCGGCAGTGTCGACCGATATGGTAGATGCCGACAGTATGGAACAGCTTGTGGCTCTTTTCCGCCGCCACAAACCTGAGCTGGTGATTAATGTGGCACTTCCTTATCAGGATTTGACGATTATGGACGCTTGCCTTGAATGTGGTGTGAACTACCTCGACACCGCCAACTATGAGCCAAAGGATGTGGCTCATTTCGAATATTCATGGCAATGGGCTTACCGCGAACGCTTCGAAAAGGCGGGACTGACGGCAATCCTCGGCTGCGGCTTCGACCCGGGTGTGTCGGGCGTGTTCACCGCCTATGCGGCTAAGCACCATTTCTCGGAAATGCACTATCTCGACATTGTGGATTGCAATGCCGGAAATCACGGCAAGGCTTTTGCCACCAACTTTAATCCCGAAATCAACATCCGCGAAATCACACAAAACGGCCGGTATTATCAAGACGGCAAGTGGGTGACTACCGGTCCGCTCGAGATTCACACATCGCTCAACTACCCGAATATCGGCCCGCGCGACTCTTATCTGCTCTACCACGAAGAGCTTGAATCGCTCGTCGTCAACTTCCCGACCATCCGTCGCGCACGCTTCTGGATGACTTTCGGTCAGGAATACCTCACCCATCTCCGCGTGATTCAAAATATCGGCATGGCCCGCATCGACGAAGTGGATTACAACGGAGTGAAAATAGTGCCGTTGCAGTTTCTCAAGGCTGTGCTTCCCAATCCTCAGGACCTCGGGAAAAACTACACCGGCGAGACTTCGATTGGTTGCCGCATCTCAGGCCTTGGCAAGGATGGCAAGCCCACCACTTACTACATCTACAACAACTGCAGCCATGAAGAGGCCTTCAAAGAGACCGGCATGCAGGCGGTGAGTTACACCACTGGCGTTCCGGCTATGGTGGGGGCGATGATGTTCCTTACCGGAAAGTGGAATAAGCCCGGGGTTCACAACGTCGAAGAGTTCGACCCCGACCCATTCCTCGACCAACTCGGTCGACAGGGTCTGCCGTGGCACGTCGTCATCGACCAGCCTCTCGAAGTCGATAAAGTGTAACATTCCCAGACGATTATATCGCATATTTGGCTAACAAGCCCTATGTTTGCACCGTTAAAGTCAAACATAGGGCTTGTCATTGTTGTCTGCCTTTCCCCGATGTGAAATAATTCCTCGCTCCTAATTGCGTCAAGTGTTTTGGCTATGCCATCGCGCACAGCCCTAAGGGCGACTTACGCTAAACTCTTACCGCAATTATCTCGCAAGCGAAATAATTCCTCATTCCTGAGTATGCAATAAGCGTTGAGTAGCTTTTATTTGGCGACGTAGTCGATGCGTTGTATGCCAGCCACTTCGGTGGAGCACTCTCCGAGCCAGCCGTTTTCCTGCAAAACGCCGGTATAGACTTTGATGAAGTCGATTCGCTCGACGTTTGCCGGCTGACCATTAGCTTTGACAGCCCAGTCGAGGTAAATCAGTGAGGCATCGGCGTTGTTGGGATGGGCATCAGCATAACCGTATGTGTAGCATTTCAGGTTATGATATCCGGTTTCTTCGTCGTAGTAGCCGTTGTCGGGAAGCCGGCGGCCGCTAAACGATATCGTATTTGACGACACCCATTGCGGATAATAAGGCTGGGTGTGGTATTCCAGTTTTGTAAACGAACCGCTTTGGGCGTTGTTGTCGGTCCATTTGATGTAGCCTTCGGCGGGATAATCTTCAGGTTCGGATGTCGGGCGTGTGTAGGTGACGGTATAAGGCGAAAGGGCGTTGGTCATTTCGCTGCTTGAGATTTCAAGCCATTCGTCGTCGGGCTTGCCATTGCCGTTCGTGTCGGTCATGACGAGGATTATTCCGGGCTCGGAGCTGCCGAACAATTCGTCGCCGTCAGCTTCGGTGGAATAGAACGCATTGCCGAGCACCCTAAAACTCGGTTTTCCCTCAACGCGTGCGAGGGGTTGTTTGAGCCGTAGAGTGACGCTGCCGCCCCATGCGCCGAGGGTGATGCAGTCGCCATCGTCGATTGATTTTTGGACTTTCGCCACCATTGACTCGTAGGTGTCGCCGGCGGTGTATTCGGGAAGAAGGTTCACAAATTGTCCGGGTGCGGGGTCGTATCCTAACACCTCGACGGCGGCAGTCGAAACGAC
>CADBML010000061.1 GCA_902795825.1 uncultured Bacteroidales bacterium | reverse complement strand
GTTTTGCCGATGACTAATATTGCTGGGAAATTGTCCTAATCGGCTCATTTCATTGTCGATTGGCATCAGTTCGCAAATTTTTTTGTATCTTTGTGGCGCAAGATTAGAACAGACATGAAAATCGGCAATCTCGACCTCGGCGACCGTCCGGTGATGTTGGCTCCTATGGAGGATGTCACCGACGCTTCGTTCCGCCTTATCTGCCGCGAGCAGGGGGCGGATATGGTTTACACCGAGTTTGTCAGTGCCGACGCACTTATCCGTAATATCGCCGCCACCACGCGCAAGCTCGAAATCAACCCTGCGGAGCGTCCTGCCGCCATCCAAATCTACGGCCGCGAAGTGGAGCCGATGGTAGAGGCCGCACGGATTGCCGAATCTGCCGGACCTGACTTGCTCGACATCAATTTCGGTTGCCCAGTGAAGAAAGTTGCCGGTAAAGGGGCTGGTGCTGGAATGCTCCGCGACATACCTAAAATGCTGGAAATCACCCGCGCGGTGGTCGATGCCGTAAAGATTCCCGTCACGGTGAAAACCCGCCTCGGTTGGGACCACAACTCCAAGACCATCGTCACACTTGCCGAACAGCTGCAGGACTGCGGCATCAAGGCAATCACCATCCACGGGCGCACACGCTCGCAGATGTACACCGGCACGGCCGACTGGTCGCTTATCGCCGCAACGAAGGCGAACCCGCGCCTGACGATTCCCGTCATAGGCAACGGCGACATCACCACGGCCGAAGCCGCCGTAGATGCGTTTAGCCGCTACGGCGTTGACGGAGTGATGGTGGGGCGTGCTTCAATAGGCGCGCCGTGGATTTTCCACGACATCAAGCGCGCACTGCAAGGACTCGACCCCATGCCGCTCCCGCTCGAGGAGAAATTCGCCCTTCTCCGCAGGCAAATCGAAGAGAGCATCGGCAGAATCGACGAGTACCGCGGCATACTTCACATCCGCCGCCACTTGGCGGTGTGCCCGCTGTTCAAGGGCATCCCCAACTTCCGCCCCACGCGCATCGCAATGCTCCGCGCCGACACAAAAGATGAACTGATGTCGATTATTGACGACGTTCAAAACAATATAATACCCTCATTAGCAGACAATTCAAACAACATATAGCTATGAAACGACTTTCCTTCTTACCCGTTTTAGTTGCCGCCGCAATGTCGGCTTTCGCCTCCGAACCCCAAACCTACACCCTACGCGTCAACGACTTCACCTCGCTGAAGGTGGTTGACGGCATCAATGTGGAATATATTGGCGACCCTTCCTCCGAAGGCACCGCGTCATATAGCGCTCCTGCCGAAGTGGCCGCCATGCTCGTTTTCTCCAACAACAAGGGCGCACTCGAAATCGAACTTATCGACAACGGGAATCCGCCCGCGGTTGTTCCCACAGTCACCCTTCGCTCCAAATTCCTCACCAAAGTGGAGAACGCCGGCGATTCGACCGTGAGGATCACGAAAACCCAGCCCATGCCCGAATTTAAGGCCCGCCTCGTCGGCAACGGACGGCTAGCCGTGCGCGACGTCGACGCCACCACCATTATAGCCACTATCGACTCCGGCAATGGCACCCTCGTGGTCGATGGAACGGTGAAAAACGCCAAATTCAACAACACCGGTGCCGGAACAATTCAAGCCGACCGACTCAAAGCCGACGATGTCAAATGCCGCCAAATCGGCACAGGTTCTATCGGCTGTCATGTCAACGGCCATCTGTCGGTGTTCGGCGCCGGCTCGGGTTATATCTATTATCGCGGCAACCCCACAGCGATTCAAAAACGCGCAATCGGCATCAAGGTGGCCAAAATCGAGGAATAGTTCCTTCTGCCGCCAATAATCAAAAAGCACTCATCTCCAGCGCCAGTGGACGACAACCTGAAACTCCGCACCGCCAACACCGTGAAGTGGAATGCCCTCGACCGCATCCTCTCACAGGTGCTCTATGCCGTCACCGGCATCGTGCTGGCCAACATCCTCTCGGAGGAGGATTTCGGCCTTGTGGGCGCGATTCTCGTGTTTCAGGCTTTCGCCAACCTGTTTGTCGATAGCGGTTTCTCGTCGGCTCTTATCCAGAAAAAATCGCCTACCGAAACCGACTACAGCACCGTCCTGTGGTTTAACATCGGCATCGCCGCCATCCTCTACGGCATTTTGTGGTTTGCCGCGCCGCTGATAGCGCAGTTTTTTCAGGGCGACACACGGCTTATTCCCCTGTCGAGGGTGATGTTTCTCTCTTTCATCATCAACGCCACGGCAATCGTGCAGACCAACCGCCTGATGAAGCGTATGGACGTGAAGATGATTGCCATCTCCAACACCATCGCGCTCATCGTCAGCGGCGGCGTCGGCATTTGGCTCGCCATCGCGGGATATGGAGCCTGGGCCATCGTGTGGCAGACTATCACGCTCGCAGTTATCAAGTCGGCAATTCTTTGGCTGACAAGCCACTGGAAGCCTAAAGCCGTGTTCTCGGGCGAATCGTTGCGGGGCATTTTCAAGGTGGGCAGCGGGGTGATGCTGACATCTTTCCTTAACACCGTATTCCTGAACATCTACTCATTCTTTATCGGCAACCGTGTGGGACTTCGCCAACTGGGCTATTTCACTCAAGCCGACAAATGGAGCAAAATGGGGTCGGCATCGCTGTCGCAAATACTCACATCGTCGTTTCTCGCGCCCCTCTCCGCCGTGCAGGACGACCGCGAACGCTTCAACCGCCTTGTGGTGAAGATGAACCGTTTCACAGCCTATATCCTTTTCCCGTCGTTCATCCTTCTCATCGTCATGGCGGAGCCGATTTTCCACCTTCTTTTCGGCACAAAATGGGATCCATCTATTGTCCTTTTCCAAATTCTGCTCTTACGCGGAATCTTCACTGTCGTCTCGTCGCTTTATTCCAATTACATCCTCGCCCTCGGCAAAGCTAAAATGCTCGTGGCCATGGAAATACTGCGCGACGGAGTGGCGATAGCGGCGCTCATCGCGTCGCTCCCCTACATCGCCTTGACCACACCCGCCAGCGTGGTGTTCGGCATAGAAATTCTCCTTTGGGGGCAAACAGCCGCCGCCGCGCTGACGTGCATTGTCACTATGGCTGTCGTTGCCCGCCACACTCGCCGCTCGTTATGGCTCCACATCTTCGACAATGTGCCCTACATAGCCCTCGCTATCATCGCGGCAGTAATTCCATTCTTCGCCCCATGCTACATCGACAACAACGTCGTGCTCCTTGCGGTTCAAGCCGCTGCCGGAGCCGGCGTTTACTTCATTCTTAACCGACTATTCAACTCGAAGATTCAAAAGGAGGCTGTGGCTTACGTCACTTCGCGGTTCCGCAAAAAATCGCCAAGCAAATAGATGCTTCCTCCGATGAAAATCATGTCATCGGCGGCCGCGGCCTGTTTTGCCGCATTGTAAGCGTCGCCCACCTTGGCATAGCACGCTCCCTCTATTCCACGCTTCTGCGCCATCTCCGCAAGCACTGCGGGGCTTAGCGCACGCTTCGACTGCGGAGAGGTGAAGTAGTAAACGGCATCTGTCGGCAGCAGCCGCAATATCGCCGCGACGTCCTTGTCGGCAACAAAACCGAGCACAATATGCTTGCGCCGCTTTATCGACTTCAACTGCCGCGCCACATATTTCCATCCGCCCTCATTATGCCCTCCGTCGATAATGGTCAACGGAGATTCGGCAATGCGCGTCCAGCGACCGTAGAAGCCTGTCAACTCCCCCACTTCGGCAAGTCCTTCCTTGACAGCTTCCGACGATATGCGCCAATGAAGACGTCGCAATATGTCTAACGCCACAAGGATAGTAGCCATATTCTTCAGCTGGTAATTGCCTGTCAGATGACTTGTTATCTTGCCGAAAACGGTGTTGTGATAGACAAAGGCTGCATCGGAGGCATCAACGGAGTCGAATCGCTGGCGGTCAGACGCGAACACCATCTCCGTATGTTCTACAAATGCCTTGTTTTCAAACACTTCGCGGATTTCCTTGTCCGACTCCCCCACCACTACCGGCACTCCCCATTTGATAATTCCGGCCTTCTCGGCGGCGATCTGCTTACGAGTCTTTCCGAGAATATCGGTGTGGTCAGTCGATATGTTAGTGATTACGCACAGTTCGGGACGCTTGACGATGTTGGTGCTGTCAAGACGCCCTCCAAGCCCCACTTCAATCACAGCCACATCCACCTGCATCTCGTCAAAATATTCAAATGCCATCACTGTGGTGAATTCGAAGAATGATGGCTCGATGTCAATCTTCATCGACATAAACCGCTCCACAAAATCGACGACTTTCGCTTTGGGAATCATCTCTCCGTCAACGCGTATGCGTTCACGGAAATCGACAAGGTGGGGCGATGTGAACAGTCCGACCCGATAACCCGACTTCTGAAGGACTGCCGCCAACGAGCACGCGACGGTGCCTTTGCCGTTGGTGCCACCCACATGAATCACTTTCAGCCGGCTGTGGGGGCTGCCGAAAGCATCGCTCAGTGCCGTCGTGCGCTCAAGGCCTGGATTGTAAGCCTTGCCGCCATATTTCTGAAAACTCGGAAAGCTTGTGAATAGATAGTCCGTGGCTTCTTCGTAGGTCATCTCGTTCTGTTTTTTTTAGGGGGATTTATATTTTCTCTAACAGGGGTTGCAGCTGAATGTCAATATATTATATAGCCGGCCACCCCTGCAAGGATTATAACATATATGGGATGCAGCTTCACAAAATAAACAAGAGTGAACGCGCTCGCGAATATTGCGATGCTCCACGTGTTGTCGATAAAATTCTCGCGGTTTGTGAGCAATAACGCCGCCGACGCAATCATGCCGACCACCACATAACGCAAACCCAAGAAAACGCCGCGAATGGCAAGGCTGTCGCGATGGCGCATGATATAGCGGCTGGCGAAAATTACAAGCAAAAACGACGGCACGACCACGGCGAGAGTGGCCAAAACCGAACCGACGACATTTCCCGTGATAGTGTAGCCGATGTAGGTGGCCGAATTGATGCCTATCGGCCCGGGCGTCATCTGCGACACGGCGACGATATCGGTGAACACCGTGTCGGAAATCCACCCTGAATCGACAACAATCCGCTTTATGAGCGACAACATGGCATAACCACCGCCAAAACCGAACAAACCGATTTTCAGGTAAGCCCAGACGAGTTTCAGATACGTTATCATTCGCCGCCTCCTTTCTCATCTGAATCCTCCGGCTGGCTGCCGAAGGCGGTTTCGGCCGACTTTTCGCAAATCATGGAAATACGTCGCTCGCGCCGACGGAGCCACAGATACCCCCCCAAAGCACCCGCGACGATGTATAAAATAGGATTTGACACCACGGGCCATCCCGACCATATCAACAGCGCGACGGCAACGGGGATGACCGCCGTGGCCCACCCAATCTTGGCCGCTTTCGCCGCACTAATCACCGGCGCTACTATCAACGCCACCACGGCCGGACGGATTCCTCGGAATATGCTCTCAACCGTGGCGTTGGTCTTGATGAAGTCGGGCGTGAGAAACATCGCTATGGCGAGAATGATGAGAAATGAGGGCAAAATCGTTCCCAACGCGGCGACGACGCTCCCGCGCGTACCACGAAGCCTTTGCCCGACTGCCACGGAGATATTGACGGCAAGGATGCCCGGCAACGACTGGGCCAACGACAACAGGTCGAGAAATTCCTCCCTCGACAGCCATCGGTGGTGATCGATCACCTCACGCTCTATGATGGAAATCATCGCCCATCCTCCTCCGAAGGTGAACGCCCCGATTTTCATGAACGTGAAAAACAACCGCCAGTACACCGTAGCTACCGCTTATCTGTTGACCATCTTTACGACAATACCGCCATCAGTAGTCACCACGTAACAGCCTTTACATAAGGATGATAGCGGAATCTCATCGGTCTGCGCCGAACGCAACACCTCTCGTCCCGAAAGGTCGAAAACACTTGCTGACACAGGTCGGCCAAAGCGCAATTTGTTGCCTTCCACCTGCCATTCTGCATCGGAAGCCACCGGCTCCACACCTCCGCGCACAACATCGTAGAGCGAGTAGGCCGCAAGCCCTATTCCAACGGAATAAAGATATATATGGGTCTCGTAGTCGTTGAATTTCACGGCTTTGACCCACGCTTGCGGCGACTGGCAGAGCGACGAGTAGCCTAGCCCTGATGCCGGCAGTGTCCATAAAGCCGACGATGGGTCGGCAACCGTTGCCACACCGAATTTCACGTCGGCGGTGCGGCTGCACGATGTCACGTAAGCCAACATCTTTTCGCCTGTGACTTCAGCCACGGCGGGAGCGCAACTGCGCTTTACCGACGTTTTCAACGACGTGACTTCTACTCCGTCGCTGAGATCGACTGTCTGCAGATAATTGCCGTCGGCAGCCAAATAAAGATGCGACGAATCTATTGGCTCTACCATATTATAGTCGGAATTGGTCTGCAAACCTGTGGCATAAACCTTCACTTTGGCCGTAGGTGTGGCCCAATAAAGGATTCTGACGTCGCTCGACGCGCTTCCTGCGGCCCACACCGAGAAATCGCCGCGGATGTCGCCGACGATTCGGCACGAACTGACAACATCTCGTTTGGCGCTCACTTCAAGCTCGTGAAGTGAGCCTACTGCTCCGTCGGCGCCGATTTCATAGACGATAAGCTTCGCGTCCGACTCTGCGGCTCCGTCAAAAGCCTTGGTGCACCCGCACAAATGGCCTTCTGAATCGGTGAATATGTCGGAGACTGCCACTGTCGATGATGGCAGACCGCTCAACGAAATCTTCCTCAGTGGCTTTCCTGTGGCTGCGTCGTATTCTAGCAAAAACACTTCCGAATCCTCGGGCAGACAATAGGAGATATATACTTTCCCGGACGCTACCGCCATCGAGGTGAACACCTGATTCGTGAACTTGTCGAACTGACACGGATTGGATGTCGATGGAGAATAAAACCACATCGACTGCACAGCGAAACGATTCTGGCCAATGCCGACCGTTGTATATGAATTGTCAGGGTCAATCGACGGAGCAGAAGCAGCGAACGACTTAAAACCCGAGAAAAAAACACTCAATAATACCAATAACAGGAATTTCGTTTTCATAACCGCAACAGATAATTTATTTATAGTGCAAATTAAATCAAAAATTCTCATTTAAGCAATTATTACAAGGGCAAAATCGTCACCAAAACCGCCTTTTTTTGATTTTTCTGAAGCAAAATCACCAACAAAAATTCCATGACACAATTTTCAATGATTATCAATAGGTTAAGCCAAATTTTCCCTCTTTTTGATGATTTGAGAATCAAAAATCCGACAATCGGCGAACAACCGGTCAAGAATAACGTTTTTTTTTGAAAAAACGGGATAAAAAAAGCCTCGATTTGCAATCGTACACACATTTTTGTAAAGCGTTTATATACGTCAATCACAATTGAGAACAGCCGAAACCGCCATCGTTTGAAAAACGAAACAGCAAAAATCAACATATTTACAAATCCCGACAGCTTAAAAAACCCAAATTCACATCCGAAATCAATAAACAAACCCAAAATACCAACACTAAACACTTTTTAACAATAACTACAATATGGCTATAATCAGTCGTTTAGACGCATTGATTTTTATTTACACTTTAAGAAATCGCAGACGAAACACCATCCTACAGCAGTATTGAGCAGACATTGCTTATTTAACGCATTATATTCCAGTCATTTATATAATTGTATATAATGTATTGCTTTAATGTAATAATTTACACCCTTCAATACTGTTGCCGCTTGTTAATTTTTGAAATTTGCGATTAATTTTGAAAATTTTTGTTTGAAAATTTTGC
>CADBML010000060.1 GCA_902795825.1 uncultured Bacteroidales bacterium | reverse complement strand
GTCGGAGAGGATTATCTCCAGATTTGTGTAGGTTTGGGTTGTAACTGAATCCACACATTCGCGGAGATATTTTTCCACGTTATAGACGGGTATGATTACCGAAACCAATGGTTTGTCGCTTTTCATTTTTCAAAATGGTTTAGCTTATTCGACGCCGTGTCGCTGACTTCCGCCACTTTGTTGTCAGCGTTATGGGCAGAATGGAACGTTCGAGCACAGAACAAAAGATAGGTCACTATTGTGCAGAACGAGGCAAAACGAAGTGATTGCAGATATATAAACGTCACGGCATAGATAAATCCGAGTAAAAGAAGTAAATATATGTTCTTGTGTGTCGTTGGTGTCTTAAAACTGAATAGCGCATAGAAATAAAACATAATCCACACAACGCCAATCAGACCCAACTGCACGAAAAGAATTTGTGAAAATAGGACCGTGCCGTTGACAAACCATTCGTATTCGGTGGCAAACTTGGTCTGCTTGAGGAAAGACTTACCCTTGAACTGCGAAAGCCCCGCACCGAAAACAATGCCTCCATCAGAATCGGCGGTTATAAACGGCATCAGGAACAGGCGGGAAAAGCGCGGCACGTCGATGGTCCAATCGTCATCGTCGCCAAATTCACCTTCGTCGAGCATCTCGGCTAGTTCGATGAGATGGTCGGTGTCGTCGGTCATCAGGTATTCGTCGAGATAATAGCTAAGGTCGGTGATGTCGGCCTCGCTCTGCGACGACGACATATAGGCTGTATATACGAAGTACATGCCAATGGCGAACACCGGCACCGCAATGGCAAGACGCATGATGAGTTTGCGGTCGAATTTCAACAGAAGGAAGAAATAGAGCGCGAAATATATGAAACTGATTTTTGTCTCGTTGAGGAAAGTGGGGAACAATAAAAGGATGTAAACAATGTTGTTTTTGAGGCTCTTAAAATAGTTGTCTCTGTCCCATTTTTTGAGAATCAAATAGAAAGATGTGGCATAAATGACCGTTGAAACCACTCCCGACATGAAATTGCCAAACGAGCCTCCGCCATGGTCGTTTGCCCCATATTTCACAAATTGGTATATAAGGCAAGGGGCTTGCAGAATAAGGAAAACGAACAGATGCTTGTCGAACACACAAATGAGCCGCCGCCTGCGCCCGTCATCTTCGAAGAAATAGCGGAAGATTGGCAGGGCGAATAATAGTCCGAAGAAATCGCGCATTCCGTTGAGCCAATTGACAATACCCAACTTGTTGACCATTATTGTGCTGATAAAAGAAATGACAACAAAGGCCGAAATCAGGACAACATCCTTCTTGTTCTTCAATGTCGCTATGCCGAGAGCGACGAATGCCACATCGAATAATAAGTATAGAATTGAGCGCATGTCAGCGAGCACAGGCAAGATCTCGTCGGACACGAACCCGTACAAGCCCCATATCCAAAAGAGCGCCAACAGAATGCGTCGTATTATTTTTTCTTTAGAGATCAGCATTATTCGGCAGTTTCCAAATCAGCATCCGACTCTATGGCATCAGCATCGCCGTTGTCTGTCTTGTCGGCTTTTGGCGGGAAATGTGATGCCATTGATGCGAAGAAAAAAATCAGACAATATATAGGTTGGCGATAGGCGGATATGTAAAAAAACATCACGATGGCCACCAATCCGAGAAATGCCGCCAGCTTGGTGTTGTGTTCGCGTTTTTGTCCCAAAAATCCGAACAATTGTAGGAAGAATACGATCATCCATAGAAGCCCGATAAGCCCGATTTGCATCACCACAAAGAAAACAAACGGTTGGGTGCCGTTCAGAATCCAGTGAAACTCCTTGGCAAACTTCGTCTGCTTCACATTAGTGCCTCCCTTGAAATGTGAAAGACCGGCTCCAAGCAACAGCCCGCCGTTGCTACTCGACAACACCTCTGGCATCATCACAATCTTTGTCATTCGAGGCAAATCCACGCTCCAATCGTCGTCGTCGCCGAAGTCGCCATGTTCGAGCATTTCCGAGAAAAGAATCATATCGTCGAGATCCACCTCGTTTGTCGATAAGTATTCATAAACCAGATAGCTCATATCGACAGAGTCCTCTTCGGCCTGCGTGGCCGACATATATGCGTTATAGGCAATATAATAGGCAACGACGAATAAAGGGCTGGCCAGTGCCACCTTGAAGATTAATCTCGCGTCGAAGCGGAAGAGCATTGCGAAAAACAATGCGAAATAGACGAAACTTACTTTGGTCTCGTTAAGGAATGACGGTATCAACAACAAAAGATACCATTTGTTCTGGAGAACGCTTTTAAGATAATGCTCGCTATCCCAGCGTTTTTGTACGAGATAGAACGTAGTGACATAGATGAGCGTCGATATTGGTCCGGAAAACCAGTTCCCCATCGAGCCGCCGCCGTGGTCGTTGGCTCCATACTTCAGGAACTGATACACCATGCAGGGCACTTGGATAATCAAGAAAATCAGGAGATGCTTGTCGAACCGGCGGATAAAAACGTCGCGATAGCGTTCGTTGTCGAGGAAAAAACGCAGCAGAGGCACCATAAACACAAACGGCAGGAATTCCCTGAAGCCGTTGAGATAATTGGCGAGCGTGAGATTGTTGACAAAAATCGTGCTTATGGCCGTCAGGGCGATAAAAGACAGCCCCATAACAATGTCGATAGTCTTCCTCGCCGTGATTAATCCCATTATAAGCAGGATAATGTCGAGGGTCACAAACACGATCGACTGGAGGTTGACCAGGAATGGCAGGATCTCGTCCTGCACAAAACCAAATACCGCCCAAATCCAAAAGCATGTGAAGAGGATTCGGCGGTAGATGGTTATGCGGGTCAATTCCATATCAGCCCTACGGAATTATAGTGGGTTAACCTGTGTTACTTGTCGTCATCGTCGCCCGACTGACCGTAGCCGTAGCCGTAGCCGTATGAAAGTTTGGGGTCGGTGTCGTTGAGGACAATCGACACATTGGAGAGCTGCTTGCGGTCAACAACGGTGTTGAGATACTTGATGAGCGTGCGTGTCGTGACTTTCGTGCGGGCCACATAGATTGTCGCGTCGGCGAACTTGGAGATTGAGAATGTGTCGCTGACGAGGGCAATTGGGGCGGAGTCGATGATTATGTAATCGTAGCGCGACCCGAGTTGGGTGATAAGCGTTTCGAGCCGTCCGCCGAGAAGAAGCTCTGAGGGATTCGGCGGAATCGGACCTGCCACAATCACGTCGGCCGAGCCGCCGGTGCTTTGCAATACCTCATCGATGGAGTCGGACTGGCCGGAGAGGTAGTTCGTCAAGCCAGGAGAAGAAGATATGTTGAGATATTCGGCCAACTTGGGCGCACGGATGTCGGCTCCGATAAGCACGACTTTTTTACCGAGCAGGGCGAGCGATTCGGCAAGGTTGATACTGATGAACGACTTGCCTTCGCCGCTGATGCCTGACGTGACCATGATTGACTTGCACCCATCGCCATAAAGGAGGAACTGCAAATTCGAACGGAGCAGGCGGAACAATTCCACAATAGGACGGGTGGAGTTCTCCTCGACCACAATAGCTCGCTTTGAGGCGGAGCGGGAGTGGCAAATCTCGCCGAGAACGGGAAGTTTTGTGGCGTGGCTGAGAGCCTCTGTTGAGTCGAACTTATTGTTGAACAACGACTTGACGTAAAGCCAAAGAGCCGGCAGGAACAATCCCATAAAGAGTGCGATGAAAAGGATTTGGGCTTTTTTTGGAGCGATGGGCTTGTTGTGGGCATACGCTTCATCGACGATTTTCCCCTTCGGCGTGGTGGCGGCGAGGACGAGTTGGTTCTCTTCGCGTTTCTGAAGCAGGAAGCTATAAAGATTGTTCTTGATGGCCTGTTGGCGGCTCAGCTCGCGGAACTGGCGTTCCTGTGTGGGCACTTGGTTGAGCTTCGACGAGGTGTAGCCGGCTTCGCTGCGGAGCTGGTTGAGGGCCACGCGGGCATTTTCATACGACTTGTTGACGGTCAATATGATATTGTCGCGCACGGCATCAATCTGTTGTTCTTGCAGCTTGATGTTGCGGTTGTCGGCCGACGCATCGTTGAGGGCGTACATGCGTCCGAGCACCATGCTGTTGTAAGAGGCGATGGCCGTGGCTGCGCCTGTGGCTTCGCTGTTGGTGGGAATCAGTGCGTACTTGTTGGCGGGGTCGGAGATGAAGTCCTTGGTCATCTTCAGGATTTGGAAGTTGGTCTCGGCGGTGAGCAACTGTTGCTCAAGCTGGCCTTTCTTTTGCATTTGGAATGCGGCGTCGCTTGAGAGGTCGGTGATGGCATTCGACTTTTTGTAGGATTCGATGTCTTTCTCCGACACTGCCAAATCGTTGTAAATATGCCCCAGTCGCTCTTCGATAAATTTGGCGGTGTTGACTGCCATTTCGTCCTTTTCGGCGCGTCCGCGGCGGTTGTAAAGCTCGATCATTTTGTTGAGGATGTCTTTGCCGCGATCGATTATGCCGTCCTCGATGAAGAGCGAGATGCCGTTCGCTTTCTTTTCCGTCTTATCGACGGAGATGTCCTCGCCATAGACTTCGGCAAGATACGAGTTGCCGGCCACTACGGCCTTGACGGTGATTTCCTCGCCGGGCACATAATATTGGGTAGTGTCGATTGAGAACGGTCCGTAGATGGTGTTCACCACCATCGGGAGTTTGTCGGCTTCGCCCTCGCCGATGGTTTTGAACCAGCCTTCTTTGACTTTGACTTTAATTTTGGAAAGATTCTCGTTCAGGTCGATTGTAAAACGGAACCCTGTGCCGAGGGTGTCGAAAAATGCTTCGGGCGCGAGAATCTCGACAGGCGAATCATTATAATAGTAGTGGTTGCGCAGTCCCTCGCGTGTCGAATAAGAGCGGTTGAGCTTCAACTCTTTAATCATGTCGGTCTTAATCGAGTGGGAGTTCATGACGAGCACCTCGTCTTCAACCGTCGCGCCGCCCACGCCGCCAAGGGCCAGCTGGCTCATCAGCGTCGAACCCATCGAATTGCCTTCGCTGTCGTAGGCCACGAGCACTGTGGCGTGGATTGAATACACGCTATGCTTCACATAGAGGTAAAGCACGGCAAGGGTCAAACACACAAAAAGCGAAATGGCGAACATCCACCATTTGCGCTTCACCAATGCGATGATTGAACTGAAATCTATCTTACTTTCGTTCTGTTCGTTAACGTTTTCGGTCATAGATGATGATTATTTTTTGACGGTGAGGGCAATGACAAGCGAGGCGATAATCGACGCTGCGCTGACAATTGTCGAGACAACCGTAAGTTTATATGCGTTGTTGGTGTTGTATTTCGAGTTGTCGGTGCGGATTTGGTTGGGCTCCACATAGACCACGTCGTTTTGGCGGAGGAAGAAATAAGGCGACGACATTATCGACGACTCTTGAAGGTTGAGGTGATGAAACTCCTTTTTGCCGTTTTCCTCGCGGATGACGAGCACATTGGTGCGGTCGCCGTAAATCGAGAGGTCGTGAGCGTCGGCGAGCGCGTCGAACACGGTGTAACGTTCATTTTCCACCACTTTTGTGCCCGGTTCGTTCACTTCGCCAAGCACAAGCACTTTGAATGCGCGGAGCTCGACATGGACAAAAGGCTCGGTCACATCCTTTGAAATAAGTTTCGCCAGTTCATCCTCAAGTTGGCGCGCCGTTTTTCCTGCAGCGTGGATTTTGCCGAGGCGGGGGAATGAGATGTAGCCGTCCTTGCCGACAAGGTAGGTCTGGATTGCCGGCTGAGTCATCTGCACGAGCTGGGAGCGTGTGGCCGGATTGGTGAGAGGCACATTATATGCGGCAGTGGCGCTCGGGTTGTACGAATTGACTGTAATGATAAGCTCGTCGTCGGGAACAATCTTGATTTCATACGACTGCATATCGATTGAGCCCGACGGGACGCCCTTTATGTCTTTAAAATATGTAAGCGTCTGTTCGTGCGATGAGCAAGAGCAAACGACGGCAAGAAGAGTCAAGCCGACGAGAAGGTTGAATTTACGCATCATTTCCAATAATATAGTTTTATACATTAATTAAACGAACGTTGTGGAATTTTATTATACGGCATTTTGTTTTTTGCCTTTTAATTTGACAATGGCGCTTTTGAGGAAAGCGACATACTTGCGGTTAAACAGCGCGCATAAAGCAGTGAGCGCGGCGAAGAATACGACAATTCCGCAAGGGAGGCCGGCTGCCGACGGGAGCAGGCTCGCTACGGCGAATCCTAAGGCCGAGGCGCAACCGATGCTCAACGCGTTGCGCATGAAAGCGCTGCCAAACCGGCCGAACGCCACACCCGACACTTTCGCTCCGTAAATCAAGTAAATCAAAGTCATAATGGCGGTGATGGCTATCGCCACGGCTATGATGCCCATTACAGGCGCCTTCACCGAGAACATCGTCACCGCCATTATTATGATGGCTCCGTTCTCGACAAAACTCAGATTGCGCACGAGTGCCGTGCGGTTGTAGAGCTTATATAGCACCTGCATGAAACGGTTGAACGCTTGGAAGAATCCCAGCACAAGGAGAATCCGGAAATAGGGCACTATGCCCGACCACGATGCGGGAAACACCAAGTCGAT
>CADBML010000059.1 GCA_902795825.1 uncultured Bacteroidales bacterium | reverse complement strand
GGGTTTTCTTCGGGCAATTCCTGCTCGCTTTCATCTTCGATGTCGGCAAGTTTGACGGCAACAGGCTTGTTGCGCTTTGTGGCCACTACCTGTCCGTCCCATTTCACGGAGATGGAGTCGTAGTAGTTCCAGCCTTTCACGGGGAGAACTTTCTTGTAGAATTTTTCTATGCGCTCGAATTTGTCGTCGAGGTTGTTGACATCGCCAACGTTGATGACGTGTCCCATTATCGAGGGCACGAGGATGAACGACGTTGGCGATTCGGCCTTAATCATTGTCACGGACTCGCGCCATTTCTTATTCCCGCTGATATAGTCGAGCAGAGGGAGCGCGCTCACGGGCTGGAAGTCGCCGGAGAATTTGCCGCTGACGATGGGCACATTGGCGCGGAATCGGTGGTCGGCGGTGATGTGCTTGCCGGCGCGGTTGATGTAGTACGACTTGCCGGAGTCGAAAATCCGCGCCACAGGCTGCATCGGCACAACTTCAATTTTGATGTCGCATTTCAGTGCGCCGGATTCTCCATGGCGGGCTTCGGTCGGGACAATCATTACCGATGCCGACTCGTAGCGGTCGTTGGAGTTCAGTATCTTCGACACTCTTTCGAGGTCGATGTTGGCGAGCTTCTCGCCTTGTGCGTTTTCATAGAATCCTCTGAGGTCGGAGATGACGCCCTCGGGTGTGACAAACCCCGTGGTGTCGGCCGGACCACCGTCATGGACGATGATTTTCACCTCGCGGCATTCCGCTCCGTTGACAGCCCCGACCGACCAAGCCACCGCCACTACGATATACACGAGCAGCCCGGCGGCAGTGAGGATTTTGTTGACGGTTTTCTTTTTCATCTTTTCGGGAATAATGGGATGTTATTCGTCGTTGTCGGCTTGCCGGCACACGACACTCTCGACGATTTCGGGGAGAAAATCGCAGATGTCGCCGGCTCCGGCTGTCAATAGAATGTCAAAGTTACAAATTTTTATTGTTTCTGTCAATTTTTCTTTAGAAATCATCACTTTATCGCGACATTTTATTTTGTCGAAGATGATTTTCGATGTCACTCCGGCGATGGGCTGCTCGCGGGCGGGGTAGATGTCGAGCAACACCACCTTGTCGGCGAGCGACAAGGCTTCGGCAAAGTCGCCGGCGAAGTCGCGTGTGCGGCTGTACAGGTGCGGCTGGAATGCCACGGTGAGTTCCCGTCCGGGGAAAAGAGCCTTCACCGACTTTATCGACGCCCGAAGTTCGTCGGGGTGGTGGGCGTAGTCGTCGATTATGGCCCGTCCGAGGGGGTCGTCGGCTGGGCGAAGCCAGAATTCGAAGCGGCGTTTCGGTCCTTTGAAGTCGCTGAGGGCTTTGCGTATGTCGTTGTCGCCCACCCTTCCGGTGAGATGGCAAGCGGCGGCGGCGGCGATGGCGTTTTCGATGTTGACTTCGACTGGCACTCCGAGGTTGATGTCGGTGATGACATGGTCGGGGGTGACAAGGTCGAAGATGATTTCTCCCTCACGGCGTCGGATGTTTTCGGCATGGAAATCGCCGCTTGAAAGCGAATAGGTGAATGTCTTCACCCCTTTGGGTGGCCGCGCCACGAGTTTCAGCCCTTCGTGAACGATGAGCGCTCCGTCGGGACGGATAAGCTCGGTGAAGTGGGCGAAACTTTCAAGATAGGCCTCTTCGGTTCCGTAGATGTCGAGATGGTCGGGGTCGGTGGCTGTCACTACGGCCACGTAGGGCCGTAGGTGATGAAACGAGCGGTCGTACTCGTCGGCTTCAATGACCGAGAAGGGCGACGTAGCGCTTAGGATGAGGTTGCTCCCGATGTTTCGGAGCACTCCTCCGAGGAATGCGTTGCATCCCACTCCCGACTCGTGGAGAATGAGCGCCGCCATCGACGAAGTGGTGGTCTTGCCGTGGGTGCCTGAGAAGCAAAGGCCATAGGAGCCTTCGGTGATCATTCCGAGCACTTGTGCGCGCTTGAAGATGGTGAATCCTCCGCTGCGTAAGGTGGTGAAAATGGCGTTGTCGGCGGGGACGGCGGGGGTATAGACTACGAGAGTGTTGTCGGGTTCGAACTGCTTGGGAATCAAGTTCGGGTCGTCGTCGAAAACGATCTCTACGCCTTCTGCCGCGAGCGCGTCGGTGAGCGCTGTGCGGGTGCGGTCGTAACCTGCCACGTTTGCGCCTTTGCTCTTGAAGTAACGTTCGAGGGCAGCCATACCTATTCCGCCGGCTCCCACGAAGTAGTAGTTGGTGTATGTCTTCATTGTTTTGTAATTATTGAGGTTATAATATCTACGATTTTGCTGTCTGCGTCGGGAAGGGCCATTTTGCCGATGTTTTCTGCAAGTGTCGCCCTGCGGCTGTCGTCGGCGAGCAGTCGGGCTATTTCCGACGAAAGGCTCTCGCGGGCATCGGCGTCGAGAATCATCACGGCGGCGTCGTTCTTGGCGAGGGCGAGGGCGTTTTTCCTTTGGTGGTCCTCGGCGACGTTAGGCGAGGGTATGAGTATGGCGGGGCATCCCACGATTTGGAGTTCGGAAATGGTGCAGGCTCCGGCGCGTGCCACGACCACGTCGGCCGCACGGTAGGAGAGAGCCATGTTGTCAACGAACGCCGTCGCGCTCACGTTGTCGAAGCCTGCCGCGATTGATTTGCAAGCGTGCTCGTAGCGGCTGCCGGTTTGCCACAGCATCGACGCATTCGCGTCGGTGATTACTGGAATGGCGCGTGCCGCGGCTTCGTTGACGGTCATCGCGCCGAGGCTGCCGCCAGTGACGAACACCAATTTCCCGTCGGGGTTGAGTCCCAGACGGCGTTTTGCTTCCTCACGGCTGATGCCGGCGGCTTCGGCAAACTCTTTCCTGACGGGATTGCCCGTGATGGTGATTTTCGACTTTGGAAAAAATCTCTCCATGCCTTCATAGGCCACACAGATGGCCGTGGCACGGTCGGCAAGAAGTTTGTTGGCCACTCCGGCGTAAGAATTCTGCTCTTGGATGACGGTGGGAATTTTCTTTCGCTGCGCCGACTTGATGACCGGGCCGCTGGCATAGCCTCCCACGCCCACTGCCACGTCGGGGGAGAAGCGCTTCACAATTTTTCGGGCCTTGAGCAGGCTCTTCATCAGGCGGTAGATGACCTTGATGTTGCGCACGGGGTTGTGGCGGTCGAAGCCGCTCACGGGCAGGCCTATGATTTCGTAGCCGGCGGCCGGGACGCGCTGCATTTCCATGCGCCCTTCGGCGCCCACGAAAAGTATTTCGGCCGACGGATAACGCTGCCGGAGCGCGTTGGCTATCGAGATGGCGGGAAACACGTGTCCGCCAGTGCCGCCGCCGCTGATGAGAATCCTTAACGCTTGGTTTTCGCTCATTATCGGGTGAATGTTAGGGTTAGTCTAATTGTGCCTTGATTTCCTCGTCGCTCATGGGAGTGGCGTCGATATTGTCAAGGGTGGATAACTCGTTGTTGGCATCATCGCCTTTGCGCTTTTTGGTGCGCTTTTTAGTGCTCCCCATATCGGCGTAGCGGGTGACTGAAAGAATGATGCCGAAGGCTATGGAGGTGACGAGAATAGACGTGCCTCCACGCGATATCATCGGCAGCTGTTGTCCCGACACGGGGAACGTGCCGGTCACGATGGCCATGTGGAACAGCGCTTGGAACACTATCATCGTGCCGCACGCCACTATCAGGAGCTTGGGGAAAGCGTTGTCGCACCGGCGCGAAAGGTCGCCCGCGCGGACGAAGATAAACAGATAGATGAGCATCACGAACAGACCGCCGATAAGCCCGAAGTCCTCGATGATGAGAGCATAGATGAAGTCGGACGAAACGAGGGGCAGGCGCGTGTTCTCACGGGCGTTGCCGGGCATCACCCCGAACACGCCGCCGTGTGCCTGGGCCATATAGGAATACACCTTCTGGGAGTTCTTCGACGTGATTTTCTGCTTATAGAGGGGAATCGAGTCGTCAGAAAAAAATTCGGTCAAGCGGAAAATCCATTCTCCCGAGCGGTTCGAAACCCCGCCGTCGCTCTTTTTGTGGCCAGCAATCACTTCGGCTTCGCTTGGGGCGGTCATGGCTTGCTCTGTGCGTGCTCCCGAGTTCGACGAGTCGAGGCGCTTCACCTTATATACCACTCCAACCGCGCCGAAGATGCCGTAAACAATCAGCACAATCATGAGTTTTTTCCAGTCGATGCCTCCAAGAACCATCACCGACAGGGAAATTGCCATCATCAAGATGGTGTTGGTGAGTCCGTCGGAAAACAGCAGTCCGCCGAACAAAAGAGTGGCGAAGGCTGACCAAAAGATACCCTTATTGCTGACTCCCGGCCGGTCGGGAAGCTGCGAGAACGCCATAATCATGGCTATTATCAGCGCTGCCGACAACTTGATGAATTCTGGCGGCTGTATGTTGATAAATCCTAGTGATATTGTGCGGTGGGCACCATTGACTGTGTCGCCGAGGAACATGGTGAGAAACGCCGCGACGGCGCTCGCCACTGCAAGGATGGGGATAAGCCACACATAGTGGCTGAAGTGGATGCGTGAGAATAAAAACATCACGACGACGCCGAGGGTCAAGCTGAAGGCGTGGCTCAATAGTGGGCGGAATATCGCTCCATGGCTGATGGTGGCGCTCGACGCGCTGTAAAACTCGATAAACGAGATGCAGATGAGGGCGATGTATGCCCCGCGGATGTAGTTGTCGGCCTTAGGCACGTCGCGGCCGAGGTCGATAAACTTCCGCTTTTCTTGTTCGGTGTAAATGTCCATAACGTTAGATCGTTGTGATTAGGTTGATTATTTGAGCATATTTTTAACGGCGTCCTTGAAGAGGCGGCCGCGGTGTTCGTAGCTGTTGAAGAGGTCGAAACTGGCGCAACACGGCGAGAGCAGCACTGTGTCGCCCTCATGGGCGAGTTCGCGGCATGCTGTCATTGCGTCGTCGAGCGAATGTGTGTCGCGTATGGCCGGCACTTCGCCGCTGAAGAAGTCGAGCAGTTTCGTGTTGTCCTTGCCCATGCAGACTATGGCTTTCACTTTCTCGCGCACAAGCGGGAGTATTTCGCTGTAGTCGTTGCCCTTGTCTTTTCCGCCAAGGATGAGCACGGTGTTTTTCGGGCTGTTTTCGAGGGCATACCAGCATGAGTTGACGTTGGTGGCCTTGGAGTCGTTGATGTAGCGCACCCCATCGACGGTGGCGACGTATTCAAGCCTGTGCTCCACTCCCTCGAAGTCGGACAACGCCTTGCGAATCACCTCTTTTTTTACGTCGAGGATGGCTGCCGACAGTCCGGCGGCCATAGAATTGTAGAGGTTGTGAAGCCCGGAAAGGGCAAGGTCGGCGCGGGGCATGTTCACCGCTGTCTGTCCGCCGTTGATTATGAGCCGGTTCTCGGCATCTACATAGGCGGCGGAGCGCTCCTCCTTCTTTTCTGAGAAGGGGTAGAGGGCGGCTTCGACTGCCAGGCGTTCGAGTTGGCTGGTGATGACGGGGTCGTCCTGCCAATAGATGAAAGCGTCGGTGGGCTTCATGTTCTGGAGAATGCGGAATTTGGCGTTGATGTAGTTCTGCATCTTGTAGTCGTAGCGGTCGAGGTGGTCGGGCGTGATGTTGAGGATGACGGCGATGTTGGCTTTGAAGTCGTACATGTTTTCAAGTTGGAAACTCGAAAGCTCGATGACATACACTTCGTGCGGCTCGCGTGCCACTTGGTAGGCGAGGCTGTTCCCTACGTTGCCGGCGAGTCCCACGTCGATGCCCGCGCTCTGAAGAATGTGGTAGGTGAGCATTGTCGTGGTGGTTTTTCCGTTGCTGCCGGTGATGCACACCATTTTCGAGTCGGTGTAATAGCCGCCGAATTCTATCTCGGATATGATGGGGATGTCTTTCTCTGCTATTGCTTTGACAATCGGAGCCGTAGGGGGAATCCCGGGGCTCTTGACCACTATGTCGGCATTTAGGATTTTCTCTTCGGTGTGGTTGCCCTGTTCCCATTCTATGCCTTCTTCGTTGAGTCGGGCCGCGTATTTTTCGGAAATCTTGCCGAAGTCTGACACAAAAACGTCGTAACCCTTGTCTTTGCCAAGTATGGCGGCACCGACGCCGCTCTCTCCACCGCCTAATACCACTAATCGCTTCATTTTTTTTGCCTGTTTCTGCTAATTTTGTTTACAAACGCAAATTTACGGATAATTCCGCAAATAATAAAGTTTTCATTATTAAATTGCTGGTTTTTTTATCAACATACTTGCTGGCGGCGTTATTCGTGGATTTTTAAAGCATAAACGCTCACGTCGCTTTGTCGAAAAACGGTTTTAATTGTGTGTTTTCTTGTCAAAAATGTGTAAATCAAAATTGCGCCGCCGGCATCTGTCTTCCAAAATCCGACATGCCAAAGCCGCATGGGCAATAGCGTCGGCGATGCGCGGCGCGTCATGCCCTGACCAGTGCAGTGTGAACGTTATTATTTGGACAAGGAAACGGGGAATAAGTATATGTTCCGTCGTCGCGGCATTTTTTTGTTTTTGCTTGGAAGTGCTGCCAGTTTTTCGGGCAAACAAAGGGGCATGATAGCGGAGCCAAAACCATCCGCAGTGATCGCCGAAGGCAAGTGGCGGCGGACGCTTGCCTGAATACCCCTCTGGCGCGTCAACTGCGAGGCCTATGCGAGGCGGGATGCCCGCTTGTGGTGTCAGCGGATTTTGAGGGTGGCGAAAGTCAAGGCGGCAAGAAGAATGGTGATAATCCAGAACCGGATCACTATTCGCGATTCAGGCATTGAATAGCTTGGCCACTTGATTTTGGCCTGTATTGACTCGTTGCCGGCGTTTTGGAAATGATGGTGGAGGGGAGTCATCTTAAACACCCTCCGCCCGGCTCCGTATTTCTTCTTTGTGAGTTTGAAATAAGCCACCTGCACCATCACAGAAATGTCCTCAAGGAAGAAAAGCGCGCAAAGGATGGGAATGAGCAACTCTTTGTGGATGAGGATGGCGAAAACGGCAATCACGCCGCCGAGCATGAGGCTTCCCGTGTCGCCCATAAACACTTGTGCTGGATAGGCGTTGTACCATAAAAAGCCGATAAGCGCTCCGATGAAGGCCGCCATATACACCACCAGCTCGGCGCTTCCGGGCACAAACATTATATTAAGGTAGGAGGCATAGACGATGTGGCCGCCGAGATATGCCATAATCGCCAAAGCCACGCCTATAATCGCCGACGTGCCTGTCGCAAGGCCGTCGAGTCCGTCGGTGAGGTTCGCTCCGTTCGATGTGGCCGTGACGGCAAAAATGACGATAAGGATAAACAGAATCCATCCGCCTGTCTGGGCGTGTTTGCCCATCCAACCGGTCAACGCCGAATAGTCGAGGTTGTTGTTCTTGAAGAACGGGATGGTGGTCTGTGTGGATTTTATGTCCTCCTTTTCGTAGGTTATTTCGGTCTTTTCGCCTTCGGGGTGCTCCACCGCACGGTTTTCGCGGATTACGATGTCAGGGCTAAGATACATCGTCACCCCCACAATTAAGCCGAGGCTCACCTGTCCGAAAATTTTGTATTTCCCTTTCAGGCCCTCTTTGTTGCGGAAGCGGAATTTACGGTAGTCGTCGAGGAATCCGATGGTCCCGAGCCACATCGTCGAGATGAGCATAAGAATCATGTAGATGTTGGTCAGTTTCCCCACAAGCAGACACGGCACCATAATGGCGAGGATGATAATCATGCCTCCCATCGTTGGGGTGCCTTTTTTCTGCATTTGGTCGGCCATGCCGAGGTCGCGCACCACTTCGCCGATTTGCATTTTTTGCAGTTTGTTGATGATTCGTCGTCCGAAATAAGTGACGACGAAAATTGACAGCACCAAAGCGACGCCGGCGCGGAAAGTGATATATCCCATCAGCCGTCCGCCGGGGATATCGTAATCCTTAAGAGCTTCAAATAAGTGATATAGCATATTTTCGGAATGTCTTTATTCTATTTGGTTATTTTTCGTTGAGGGCTTGGGCGGCCACTTCGCGGTCGTCGAAATGGGTGCGCTGGCCGTTGGCTTCCTGATATGTCTCGTGACCTTTGCCGGCAATGAGCACCACGTCGCCTTTCCGTGCGAATGAAATGGCGATTCTTATGGCCTCGCGGCGGTCAACAACGGTGAATCCTCTGCTCTTTTGGTCGGCTGAAAGACCTGCCTCCATGTCGGCGAGTATATCCTCCGGCCGTTCGTCGCGGGGATTGTCGGAGGTGAGCACGAAGCGGTCGGAGCGACGTGCGGCCTCGGCGGCCATAATCGGGCGTTTGCCCTTATCGCGGTTGCCGCCGCACCCGACGACGGTAATCACCTGTCCCACACCTCGTATGCTCCGGATGGTGTCGAGTACGTTGACGAGCGCGTCGGGGGTGTGGGCGTAGTCAACCACCACTGTGGGGTGGTCGTCGCGGCCATCGACCGACACGATTTCAAAGCGCCCAGCCACGGGCTTAAGTTTGCTCATGTTGAGCGCTACGGCATCGTGTTCCCAGCCGAGAAGGGTTGCCGCGCCGAACACGGCGGTGAGGTTATAAGTGTTGAACTGGCCGATGAAGCGGGTGAAAATTCCCGTTCCGTTGAAACTGACGAGGGTGCCGTCGAGATGAGTCTCGATTTCCCGTGATGAGAAGTCGGCGAGTGAGCGGAGCGAATACGACGCTTTGCGTGCGGCGGTGTTCTGAAGCATGAAGCGTCCGTTGCGGTCGTCGATGTTTGTGAGGGCCCACGCTTCAGGTTTCAGGCTGTCGAAGAATCCTTTTTTCGCATCGCGGTAGGCTTCTACTGTCTTGTGATAGTCGAGGTGGTCGCGGGTGAGATTGGTGAAAATCGCGCCGTCGAAGTCGAGACCGAATATGCGGTCCTGCACCACGGCATGGCTGCTCACTTCCATTGCGGCAATCGAACAATCTTCATCCACCATCTCCGCGAGTAGCCGGTTGATGGTGAGCGGGTCGGGAGTGGTGCGCTCGGCGTGGATTTCGCGCCGTCCCACATAGTTCGCCACCGTTGAAAGCAACCCCGCGTTTTCGCCCATGAGCAACGCCATCTCGTAGATGAGCGTGGCGATGGTGGTTTTGCCGTTAGTGCCGGTCACCCCGACGAGCGAAAGTTTGCGCGACGGATGTCCGTAATAGGCCGAAGCGATGAGAGCGAGCGCTTTCGAGGTGGAATCGACCACGACGTAAGTCACATCTTCGGATGTTTCTTCGGGCAGCGACTCCACCACCACGGCTCTGGCTCCGGCGGCAATGGCCTTGCCTACAAATCGGTGTCCGTCGGCCACGGCGCCGCGGATGGCGACAAACAAGTCGCCCTTGCCGACGGTGCGGGAGTCCATCGTGACGGTGTTTATCGTAATGTCGGTTGCCCCGACGATTTTCGTTGGAGCAACCGACTTGAGAAGTTCGTTGAGATTGTTCGTAAATGTCATTGTCAGAATTTTAGTGTCAGTTTCACCTTCTTGCCCTCCCGACTTTGTCCGACCACGTGTCCGGTGCCGGTGAAAGCCACGTCGAATCCCTTGTTTTCGAGGATGCTGATGGCTTTCGGCAGGCTCAGCCCCACGACGTTCGGCACGGTGTCGGTGGCGGCGGTCACCGGATTCTTTGTCACCTTGTAGTTGCCGCCCACGAGTGATGACAGTGCGTCAACTTCATTCTTCGACAACAGAGCGGAGAGAAGCGCGTAAGGTTGTCCGGGGTTGCTCGTGGCCTTATAGTCGGAATGGTTTTTGAGCATTCCTCGGGAATACATTTTCAGGGCTATGTTTTTGAGCGTCTCGCCGCTGGTGTGGGCGGCGGTGAGAGCTCCTTCACGCGGGCGTGAGATAAGCACAATGCAGGAATACTGGGGCTTGTCGGCGGGGAAGAATCCGCAGAAAGCGAACCGGTAAACGCCCTTTAGATATTGGTGGGTTTTGTCGTCGATGACGATGCAGGTGCCTGTTTTGCCGGCGATGGCCACATTCTCGTCGCGGAGGCGTTTGGCGGTGCCGTGGTCGCCCCACACCACCTTTGTAAGCATCTGCTGGAGGATTTTGGCGTTTTTCTCGGTGCAGATGCGTTCGCGGATGGGCTTGATGTTGAGAGTGGAATCCACGCCGTTGCCGATAATGCGGTTGACGAGGTGGGGCCTCACATAACGTCCGCCGTTTGCGATGGCGTTGTAGATGGAGAGGGTGTAGATGGGAGGTATTTCGGAGGCGTAGCCGTAGCACACGCGCGAGAGGTTGACGCGCGAACCGTCGCCTTTCAGCGAAACGAATTTGGGCACTCTTTCGCCGGCGATGCCGGTGAGCATGGGTTCGAAGAAACCTCTTTCGACAAGCTCATCCTTGAACTTCTGAGGGTTGGCTCCGAATTTTGACGTTATGATACGAGTCATGCCTATGTTCGACGACTGCTCGATGATTCCTTCGGCGGTGAGGCTCGCGTTGAAGTGGGAGTCGCGGATGGGCCGCCCGCCGGCGTAGGCGAATGATGCTCCGATGGGGAACACTTGGTTGGGCGAGGTGACGGCGCCGGTCTCGAGGGCGACGAGCATAGAAATGGGCTTGACCACAGAGCCGGGCTCGAATCCCATGACGGCGCGGTTCATCCCTTCGATGATGCGTCCGGTGTAGCGGTAAGTGTGGGTGGCGGTGTCGGTTTCGACGCGCTCTTTCTCAAGGTTGGAAATTGCCTTGATGTCGCCGGTGGCAACTTCCATCAGCACAGCCACGCCCCATTCGGCGTCGGTGTAGGCGAGACGGTCGTTGAGTTCGTTCTCGACAATTTCCTGCATTCCGATGTCGATGGTTGTCACCACATCGTAGCCGCGGATCGGGCGCACGTCGATGGCGTCGTAGATGCCGGTGAGCATAGGCATTTTGTGCGAAATGCCTGGCACTCCGTAGAGTAGCGTGTCGAGCGAGGCTTCTATGCCCGAGAAACCGTGGATTTCGTCGGGCTTGCTCTGGTTGACGTGGCCTATGCTCCGCTTGGCCATTTTGCCGTAGGGATAGGCTCTCTTGGTGAATGTCTCGCAGATGAGCCCGGAGCGGTTGCGGCGGCGGTTTTTGAAATATGGGAAACTCTTGACTTGATTGAATTGGTCAATGTTCAAGTTCTTAAGCACGGGGAAATAGCGCGGACGCTTCGATCGGCTCAGCGGTTCGGTGAGGTAACTTCTCCATTCAGCGGCGTTGCGTTTGGGGTAGTATTTTGCGAGGGAGTCCGATAGGGCATCGACATAGGCGAGAAGGGTGTCGCGGCGGAACCCTTCGGCACCATAGTCAATCCGCAGGTTGTAGTATTTGAGGTTTGTGGCAAGTACCTTGCCGTCGGCCGACAGGATGTCGCCGCGTTCGGGGGCTACGATTGACGAGTCGTTGAGCGTTCTCTCTGCCTTGGCGTTCCATTCGTCGGCGTTCACCACGGTGGTTGTGACTTCGTGGGATATTATCCATCCGGCAAGCGCGACTACGAGCGCCAGAATAATCAGATAGCGCCAATAAATTCTAATTTTAGTGTCTTTACGCATAGTTTATTCGATAATAAATGGTGGTTGGGTTTGAACTGTGAGATTAAGATGTAGGGAATCGACGAGTTCCTGCATTGATGTTTCGCAAATGCGGCTGTTGTAGAGTGAGCGCTGTCGGGTCTCTTCGGCTTGGATGGTGTTGAGACGCTCGCGCTCGGCAATGATGGATTCCATCGTCGAGGAGTAGCCGAAACGGCAAGTGATGTAACAGAAAATTGTGAACAGAACGGCGAAAACTTTCATCCAGTTTCGTGCGAACCATTCGCCGGAGACGATTTCTCCTGACCGAATCATGCGCCAGAAGCGCAGAAACGGATTGGGGGTGGATTCGGGTGTGGGTTCTTTCGTTTTTTTCATAGAGGTGTGTTATTTGTTTAGAGGGTTGATTCTATATGCTATGCGCAGTTTCGCACTACGGGAGCGTGGATTCGCGGCCACTTCGTCGTCGGAAGCGACTATTGGCTTGGAGTTGATGAGCTTGAATGGCGACATTTGGCGGCCGAAAAAGTCCTTTTCTATTTTTCCCTCGAAATTTCCAGCCCGCATGAAATTTTTCACAAGGCGGTCCTCCAGCGAATGGTAGGTGATGATTGCGAGCCGTCCGTCGTTGTTGAGGAGCGACACGGAGTCGGAAAGCAATCGGCGCAGGGCGTCCATTTCGCTGTTCACTTCGATTCGGAGGGCTTGGAATATCTGGGCGAGTTCCTTTTTTTGTTGTCGTGGGTTGATTAGTGGGCTTACGGTGTCGATAAGCTGGCCAGTGGTGAGTATTTCTGCCTCGTTGCGGGCTGCGACAATGGCGCGGGCGAGGCGGCGCGAGGCGGGCAGTTCGCCGTAGTTGTAGAGGATGTCGGCAAGTCGCTCCTCGCTTGCTGAATTGACAATCGTGGCGGCGGTGTTGCGTGCTTGCCGGTTCATGCGCATATCGAGGGCGCTGTCGTAGCGGAAAGAGAATCCGCGTTCAGGGTCGTCGAAATGGTGGAACGACACGCCGAGGTCGGCCAAAATGCCATCAACGTGTTCCACGCCGTGGAAGCGCATGAAATTGGTGATGTGTCTGAAGTTGCCGTGGATGAAGGTGAATCGGCTGTCATCGGGGACATTGGCGAGGGCGTCGATGTCTTGGTCGAATCCGAAAAGCCGACCTCCGCTTCCAAGCCGCCGCAGGATTTCGCGAGAGTGCCCGCCGCCGCCGAATGTGACATCGACATACGTGCCCGACGGGTTGATGTTCAGTCCGTCGATAGTGGGCTCAAGGAGCGCTGGAGTATGGTATGTCGGGATGGTCACGATTCGAAGAATTTCGGCTACAAAGGTAACAAGAATTTACGAAACCGACAAAAAAATTTGCCAATGTAAATCAGTCGAAACTAAAAAATTTTTCATACCCCTCGCTAGGCGGCGTCAAACGCAGATGTTCTATTTACCGATGAAAATCCAGCCAGTCGCTTTTCTGTCCCGGATTATGAATAATTCAGGTTGGCACAACAATCCCTGCCGATGTGACATCTCTCCATTTTTTGCAGAAACTGCCTTTGTCATCATTTTGATGCTTCAAGTTCACCGAAGTTCACCACCATAAGTATCAGCATCATTGGCGCCTATCGTTCCTTTTTCGTTCCTTTTTCGCTCCTTATCCGCTCCTTATCCGCTCGATTTTGTGCTCAAATTTCTCTTATGCCGCGTTAAAAATCGCCTCGGCTTGCGGTAATGACGACAATTTTTTGTAACTTTGTCGTTTGATATTGTCAACAACTTAAAAACTTCAGGTGCGTTGCTCTCTTGAAATGTTTTTTGAATTATTGTCGGAAAACAGAAACAGCTAAGCACCCTCCTCAACATTTTAATAATTAATAATTTATAGAAACTACTTATATGGCACAACAAGACGACCTCTTTAAGAAAATCGTGTCCCACTGCAAGGAATACGGCTTTGTGTTCCAATCGAGCGAAATCTACGACGGCTTGTCGGCTGTTTACGATTATGGACAAAACGGCGTGGAACTCAAAAACAACATCAAGCGCTATTGGTGGGAAGGAATGACTTTGCTCCACAACAATATTGTGGGTATCGACTCGGCTATTTTCATGCACCCCACTATTTGGAAGGCCTCTGGCCATGTCGATGCGTTCAACGACCCGCTTATCGACAACCGCGACTCAAAAAAACGCTATCGTGCCGATGTGCTTATCGAGGATCATCTCGCCAAATACGATGAGAAAATCGAAAAAGAGGTGGCCAAAGCCCGCAAGCGTTTCGGCGACAGCTTCGACGAGGCGCTCTTCCGCCAGACAAATCCGCGCATTCTTGAAAACGCCCAAAAACGCGACGCGATTCACGAACGCTTTGCAAAAGCCCTCAACGACAACAACCTCGAAGAGCTGCGTCAGATTATCATCGACTGCGAAATCGTATGCCCTATCTCCGGCACAAGAAACTGGACCGACGTGCGCCAGTTCAACCTCATGTTCAAAACCGAAATGGGATCGACCGCCGACGGCGCGATGACTATTTATCTACGCCCCGAAACGGCGCAGGGCATTTTCGTCAACTACCTCAACGTGCAGAAGACCGGCCGGATGCGTCTGCCGTTCGGCATCGCCCAAATCGGTAAGGCTTTCCGCAACGAGATCGTCGCCCGCCAGTTCATCTTCCGTATGCGTGAGTTTGAGCAAATGGAGATGCAATTCTTCGTCCGGCCGGGTGAAGAACTCAAATGGTTCGAACACTGGAAACAGACCCGCCTCCGCTGGCACAAAGCCCTCGGCCTCGGCGACCACAAATATCGCTTCCACGACCACGACAAACTCGCCCACTACGCCAACGCCGCTACCGACATCGAATTCGAAATGCCGTTCGGCTTCAAGGAAGTGGAGGGCATCCACTCCCGCACCAACTTCGACCTCTCACAACATGAGAAATATTCGGGCAAGAAAATCCAATATTTCGACCCCGAAATCAACGAATCCTACGTGCCCTACGTTATCGAAACTTCAATCGGCGTCGACCGTATGTTCCTCTCCGTGCTCTCCGCAGCCTACGAGGAGCAGCCCCTCGACGGCGGTGAAGTGAGGGCCGTGCTTCATCTTCCGCCGGCGCTCGCCCCGGTGAAATGCGCCGTCATGCCTCTCGTCAGAAAAGACGGCCTGCCCGAAAAAGCCCTCGAAATCGTCAACGACCTCAAATTCGACTTCACTACCCACTACGAGGAAAAGGACTCAATCGGCAAGCGCTACCGCCGGCAGGACGCTATCGGCACCCCCTATTGCGTCACCGTTGACCACCAAACTCTCGAAGACAACACCGTAACCCTCCGCGAGCGCGACTCCATGGAACAGACCCGCGTCAACGTCGATGAGCTTCGCTCTATCGTAAATGAGCGCGTAAGCCTTAACGCCCTCCTCCGTCGTCTCGGTTAAGGTTGAAATCTCCTTATTACTTGTCACATCTCTCTACTTTTCCGAAAAAATGAGAAAACTTCCATCATTATTTTTGTTGACTCTCTTGGCTGTAGTCGTCGCATGTGGCGTAGGCAACAATTCGAACACATGGGAAGAATACGCCGACTGGCGCGAGGCCAACGACGCTTGGCTCGAAATGAAAGAGCAGTCGGGCTTCTACCGCAAAATAGTCCCTGAATGGGACAAGTCGGGCTTCGTACTTATCCACTATTTCAACGACCGCACAAAAACAATCAACAACCTCTCGCCGCTGTCAACTTCGACGGTCGATGTCAAATATCACGGACGCTTGTATAACGACGAACCATTCGACTCCTCTTATTTGCAAACCACTTACGGCGACAGCATTTACCGCACTCAGGTCAACACGGTGATTAACGGCTGGATTGTGGCGCTTTCGGATATGCGCGTGGGCGACACGTGCGAGGTCATCGTCCCATATCGTCAAGGTTATGGCGGCAACGGCTCCGGTTCAATCAAGCCCTACAGCCATCTGATTTTCGGCTTGAAGCTTGTCGATATTCCCTACTACGAGACTTCGTCGAAGTGACCGACCCGCGCTCCCTCAAAATAGACGACTTCAACTATCCATTGCCCGACGAACGGATTGCAAAGTATCCGCTCGCCGAGCGTGACCGTTGCCGGCTGCTCGTCCGCCGCCCCGACGGTTCCATTTCCGACGGATTTTTTTCGCAACTTCCCCAGTTGCTTCCTCTCGACTCTACTCTTGTTTATAACAACACCCGCGTCATCAACGCGCGTTTGCGGTTTCGCAAAGGCGAAAACGCCGACGGGGCGCAAATTGAAGTGTTCTGCCTCGAGCCCTGCTCCCCTTCCGATTATGAACAGAATTTCGCCTCCACCGATTGCTGCTCGTGGCATTGCTTTGTGGGAAATTCCAAAAGGTGGAAAGACTCGACACTCACAATGAGCCTTGCCGTAGATGGCAGGCCGTTGACGCTTTCAGCCCGTCGGCTTTCAAAAGATGCCAACGCCTCGACGGTGGAATTTTCGTGGAATGTCGATGCCGACATCACATTCTCGCAAATCATCGCCGCCGCCGGCGAAATTCCCATTCCGCCTTATCTTAACCGCTCCACAGAGGAAAGCGACCTCAGCGACTACCAGACGGTGTTTTCGCGTATCGAAGGCTCTGTGGCTGCGCCTACCGCCGGACTTCATTTCACCGACCGTGTGCTTGACGACATCGCCGCCCGAGGCATCCCCTCGCGCGAACTGACGCTCCATGTGGGGGCAGGCACATTCCAACCCGTCAAGGCAGACAATATCGGCGATCATCCCATGCACAGCGAGTTTATTGCCGTCGGACGTGCTCTCATCAGCGAGATTGCCACATCGCCGCGTCGCATAGTGGCTGTTGGCACCACGTCGGTGCGTACTCTCGAAAGCCTCTTCCATATTGGCCGCCGCCTGCTGAGGGGCTTGCCGGCTGATGAACTGACGCAGTGGGAAGCCTACGACGACCCCGCGGACGACATCAGCGTCGAAGATGCAATGAACGCCATCTTGCGCCATCTCGACCATATCGGCAGCGACACTCTCATCGCTTCCACGAGGATAATCATCGCCCCGGGCTACAAATATCGGATTGTCAAGGGCATGGTGACAAACTTCCACCAGCCGCAGTCAACTCTCTTGCTGCTCGTGTCGGCTTTCGTCGATGGCCACTGGCGCGAAATCTACGACTACGCCCTCGCGCGCGACTTCCGCTTCCTTTCCTACGGCGACGCTTGCCTCCTGCTCGGTGATTAACATTGACTATGTATAAACCGGACTAATACCCCTGCATTCGTTCGGCTAATTTTTACGGCGAAGGCATGAAAGAGTTTAGTATTGTTGCAGTTCTTTATAAAATCTTTTGAACGGGGAATTTTTAGAAAGACCCGAGGGGATTTCTAAAAAATGCCTTTCAGGAAATTCAGAGAGAATATTTGGAAGATACTTGGCGGGAAAGAGGGAGCAATGCGGGCATTGTGACCGAATGACCGCCAAG
>CADBML010000058.1 GCA_902795825.1 uncultured Bacteroidales bacterium | reverse complement strand
TGATGGTAAATGACGCAAACTTGTTTGCGGACATACACAATCAACACCAACCGATTATCTTGAAAAGAGGAAATCCGTAAAAGTGTTTTTATTGTTTTTGTGAAAATGAAAACACAGGAATTTACCAGTGAAAATTTTCGTTAACCTCTTGTTGTTTAGGCTGTGTGCAAATTGTCCTTTGTTGTTTTGTTTTCTTTTTCGCGGAGCCAATTATGCATTGTGCATTATGAATTAAGCATTGTGAATTAAGCATTGTGCATTATGCATTGATTTAACTTTTTTCGGAGAGTTCGAGCCAACGAAACTCTTTTTCGTCGATGATAGTAAGAAGTTCGTCGTAGCGGCGTGAACGCTCGGCGATGTCTGGAATCTGTTCGCCGCTGTTAAATATGGCTTCCAATTCAGCTTTTTCAGTATTTAGCGCGTCGAGTTCTGCCGTCAATTCTTCAAATTCGCGGCGTTCCTTGAAAGTCATGCGTACAGGTCGCTCAGCCTTATCTCGCCGAGGCTTGTTCTCCTTTTTCTCGATTGTGACTTCCTTTGTTTTTTCGGCTTGTTTGGCACGATATTGTGTGAAATTCCCCGGGAAATCTTCCACATTTCCATTGCCGTGGAACACAAACACATGGTCAACGATGCGGTCGAGGAAATAGCGGTCGTGCGAGATGACGATAAGGCAACCCTTGAACTCGAGCAGATATTCCTCAAGCAGGCTCAATGTGATGATATCAAGGTCGTTTGTAGGTTCGTCAAGAATCAGGAAATTCGGCGAACGCATCAGGACTGTGGCGAGATGAAGGCGGCAACGCTCTCCCCCACTGAGCCGAGCAATGTACTTCTGCTGGTCGGCAGGAGTGAACAAGAAATACTGTAAAAACTGCAACGGCGAATAGTGGACATTGTCATTTACAACAATGTCCTCGGCGATTTCGTTGACGGCGTCAATCACCTTCTTACTGTTGTCGAAGTCAATACCCTCTTGAGAATAATAGCCAAAGCGGACAGTCTCGCCAATTTCGAAATATCCACTGTCGGGAGGGATAAGACCCTGAAGCATACGGATGAAGGTGGTTTTGCCGATTCCATTCGGGCCAATGATTCCAAGACGGTCATAGCGTGCGAATGTGTAGTTGAAATTGTCGAGAATCACCTTTTCGCCAAATCGTTTTGAAATATCGTGAGCCACAAAAATCTTCGAACCGATATAGGACGACTTCACATTCAAATTCACCTCTCGTTCGGTGAGATTTACTGATGCGCGGTCCTTTAGGTCGTGGAATGCATTGATGCGATAGCGGGCTTTGCCGGTGCGGGCCGATGGCGTGCGGTTAATCCACTCTTGTTCATGACGAAGGAGATTCTTCAGCCGAGCATGCTCGTTCGAAAGAGCCTCAAGACGTTCCTGACGGCGACGGAGGTAATAGTCGTAATTGCCATTATATGAATAAATCTGTTGACGGTCGATTTCGAGAATCTGATTACAAACGCGATCGAGGAAATAGCGGTCGTGAGTCACCATCAGCAACGTGACACGTTGCTTTTTTAGCCAGCCCTCAATCCATTCAATAACATCGATGTCAAGGTGGTTTGTCGGTTCGTCGAGAAGAATCAAATCCGGCTCTGAGACAATCACGGCAGCCAAAGCCACCCGCTTTCGTTGACCGCCTGAGAGATGCTCAACGTCGGCGTTAGTGTCAGAGATTCCCAATTGAGTGAGGATTCTTTCTGCGCGTTCGCGAAGGTCGCCGTGCAGGTCATCGCCGACAGTCATTGCGATGCATGCATCAATGGCAGTCGATGACCGCGGCACATCGGGTGTTTGCGACAAGTAGGCGACTCTCAACCCATTGCGGAGGGTGATTTTACCCGAATCATAGTCCTCATTGCCGGCAATAATCGACAAAAGAGTGGATTTGCCCGTACCGTTCTTGGCAATTATGCCTATTTTGTCGCCCTCATTGACCCCGAACGACACCGTGTCGAGAATCATGCGGTCGCCATAACTCTTCGTAAGGTTTTCGACTTGTAAATACGGGATCAATGCCATCTCTCTTTAAACTTTAAACTCTCCTCATTAAACTTTAAGAGCGCCTTCCGTTTCAGCCGGAAAGCGCTCTTGTCAGAGCCACGAGTGGGACTCGAACCCACGACCTTTTCGTTACGAATGAAATGCTCTACCAACTGAGCTATTGTGGCTGATTTGCGACTGCAAAGTTAATCACTTTTCCTCAAACCGCAAAACTTTCGAGCCAAATTCCAACGCCAAGCCCTTTTGATGACGATTTTTTGAGGATAATTAGAGGAATATTGTTTTTTTGAGAGGAAAAATGTTGTGGATTCGGAAAAAAGTAGTAACTTTGCATTCGCAAAAAGCAAAGCCCTCGACGGGGCAGAGCGGACATGGTGGCTATAGTTCAGCTGGTTAGAACGTCGGATTGTGGTTCCGAAGGTCGTGGGTTCGAATCCCACTAGCCACCCTACCGAAAGGGCATCTTATCCTCGACTGTGGAAAAGATGCCTTTTTTAGGGAATTTCTGCAAATTGCCTTTCTGGAAATTCCGAACTTGTAATTTATAGAAAGTTCCAATAACTAAGGGGTGCTCCTGACTGGGGCTGAGATTATACCCGTCAAACCTGATCCGGATAATGCCGGCGTAGGGAAAGGCAGAAGCGTCGCACCCGCTCACAGCGGTCGTCGCCGTGCCTTCAAAGGTAACCGACCAATCGGAAGCATTCCGCTTTTAACGCCTTTTTAGTTATGTGTAAAAAAAACATTATTCTATTGGTTATGGCGGCGATTTCATCGCCCAGCCTATACGCGGTCGAAAAAAACGATTCGCTTGAACAAGTCATGACCGAAGTGGAAGTCGTGGGAAACCGCGCCCAGACATCCACCCCAATTGCGTTCACCAACCTTTCCCGCAAACAGATTTCGGCAAAAAACACGGGACGCGACATGACGTTCATTCTCCAATCAACGCCATCCGTAGTTACCACAAGCGACGCGGGCATGGGAATCGGCTACACGTCGATGCGCGTGCGCGGCACCGACGCAACCCGCATCAATGTCACAGCCAACGGCATCCCCGTAAACGACGCCGAAAGCCATTCGCTATATTGGGTGAACATGCCCGACCTTGCCTCGTCGGTCAACAGCATACAAGTGCAGCGCGGGGTCGGGACATCGACAGTAGGAGCCGGAGCTTTCGGCGCAAGCGTTAATATGCTGACCGGCGAGCCCTCTTCCGAGCCATATCTCATTCTTTCAGGCGGCTACGGCTCTTACAAAACAAACCGCGAGATGATTCACATCGGATCAGGAAGATTTCTCAAGCACTGGTCGTTCGACTTACGCCTTTCACATATCGGCAGCGACGGCTACATAGAACGCGCCACATCGCGGCTAAGGTCGCTCTACACGCAACTTTCGTATGTCGATGATTCAAACCTGTTTAAAATCATCGTTTTCGGAGGTCATGAAAAGACTTACCACGCTTGGAACTACGCATCGCGCGAAGAGATGGAAAAATATGGTCGCCGCTACAACTCGTGCGGATATATGTACACCGACGAGAACGGCGTGCGCCACTACTACGACAACCAGACCGACCACTACACACAATTCAACTATCAGGCACACTTCAGCCACCGCTTCTCGCCGTCGCTCGCCCTTAAAATGGCCGCACATTTTACGAAAGGCGACGGCTACTACCAAGAATATAAACGAAACCGATACCTAATCGAATACCGACTATCAGATGACTACAACGCCACAGCCGACTTGATTCGTCGAAAGTCAATGGATAACGGCTTCGGAGGCGGTCTTTTCTCGCTCGACTACAAAGCCGACAACTTTAACCTTTCGCTCGGCGGCGCCCTCAACCATTACGTCGGCAACCACTTCGGCAAAGTCCTTTGGGCAAATGACCATCTCCCTGAAGGCAGCAACTTCGAATACTACCGCAATAAAGGAAAGAAAACCGACGGCAGCATTTATGTCCGCGGGGAATGGCAACCAATCGGCAGTGTCAATCTCTTCGCCGATATGCAGTATCGCCACATTAATTACAAAATCTACGGTCCGACCGACAAATACGACTGGACCGCTCTCGACTTCCAACAAATGAATGTCAACGACAACTTTGACTTCTTCAACCCGAAAGCCGGAATGTCGTGGCAAATCAACCGAAAAAACCGTGTTTACGCCTCAGTAGGCGTAGCACACAAAGAACCTACCCGCAACAACTACACCGACGGACATCTCAGCCAAGCGCCTCGTGCAGAAAGCCTTATCGACTATGAGGCTGGATATAGTGTCGTCGGCTCATGGTTTAACTTAGGAGCCAACCTCTACTTTATGAATTACAAGGACCAGCTCGTGCTTACGGGCGAACTTAACGAAATTGGCGAACCGCTTGCCGACAACGTGCCGTCGAGCTATCGCGCCGGCATCGAACTGACGGGAGCCTTACGGCTCGGCGACTTCGAATGGAACACAGCCGCCACCTTCTCGCGCAACAAAATCCGCGACTTCGTCGAAGTGCTTTACGAAAATGAATCAGCATCAGGAGAAAAAATCGTCACCCCTCTCGGCGATACCAACATCGCTTTTTCGCCAAACATTGTGGTCAACAACTCGTTCGCCTACACATGGAAAGGCTTCCGAGCATCGCTGTCCTCACATTATGTCAGCAAGCAGTATATGTCGAATATGGACTGCCCCGACCATATTCTCAAAGCATACTTCTTCAGCGATTTCGACCTCACCTACAAGTTTCGGTTCCGCTTCCTGAAAGACGCGGAAATCGGCGCTACGGTTTTCAACGTTTTCAACGCAAAATACGAGACCAACGGCTATGCCGGTTCGGGCTTCTACTTCGACGAGGGCAAACCTGTCCGCTACAACTATGCCGGCTATGCCGCTCAAGCTCCAGCGAATTTCCTTATCCACTTGTCGTTACGCTTCTTGTAATCTACGTCGAGGATGAACTATTTGGAGATTTTCGGACTCATTGTCGGCCTCGCATATCTTTGGCTCGAGTATCGCGCAAGCATCTATCTGTGGGCGGCAAGCATCATCATGCCGGCGATCAATCTGAAGGTGTATTTCGACGCAGGGCTTTACGCCGATTTCGCTATTGACATCTACTATCTGTTGATTGCCATATATGGTTTTTTCGCTTGGCGTTACGGTTTCGACAGAGAGAAAAAGGCAAGAAAAGAAGCCCTTCCCGTAAGCCACACCCCCCGAAGGCAAATTCCCATTCTCATTGCGGCGCAACTCCTGCTTTGGGCTTTGATTTCATTCGTCCTTATCCGCTACACCAACTCCACCGTGCCCTACGCCGACGCGTTCACCACCGCCACAAGCATCGTGGCGATGTGGATGCTCGCCCGCAAGCAAGCCGAACAATGGCTCGTGTGGATTGTTGTCGATGTCGTCACCGTCGGGCTGTATGCATACAAAGGGCTATACCTCTATGCAGGTCTTTACTCGCTTTACACAGTGATTGCCGTATTCGGTTATAGGCGTTGGTTGAGGCTAATTCCGTCAGACAACAACGAATAACCTCATGTGCTTGATTATATCACGATAAAAGCGTAAATTTGCAGTCGAAACGTCATTAAGCGACCGAATGAAACGTCTAATTTTTCTTTCTTTTATATCAGTGGCACTGTTTTCCAACGCTAAATTAGTCACGCCCAAACCACTTCACGTGGGCGATACCGTAGCCATCATTTCGCCGGCAAGTTGCATTAAACCCGAAAAGGTGGATTCTGCTGTCAAGGTGTTACGCTCTTGGGGACTTGTGCCTGTTGTGGGCAAATATGCGCTTACGGCTAACGGCTCCTATGCCGGCACGGTGAGCCAACGCTTGACCGACCTGCGCTGGGCATTTGAGAACCCTAATATCAAAGCCATTATCTGCACTCGTGGCGGCTACGGCTCGTACGAAGTGCTCGACCTTCTGCCAAAAGGCTATTTCCGCCGCTATCCGAAATGGTTTGTCGGCTATTCCGACATTACTGCCATCCACATGACGATGGCCAACGACGGCGTGATGAGCATCCACGGGCACATGTGCGGACATCTTGCAGAATCGGGCGGCACCGACTACCCGTCGGAGAGTTTGCGCAAACTGCTATTCGGTGAAATGCCTGTTCATGGCTGTAGTTATGTCAAAGGCAACCACCTCGGCGAAGCGTCGGGAATGCTTCTCGGCGGCAATTTCGCATTGGTCAACGACCTGAACAGAACTCTCATCGACCCTATATCTAAAGGGAAAAACGTGATTCTCTATCTTGAAGACGTTGGCGAAACCATCCCACGCGTGAAACGAATGATGTACCACCTGAAGATGTCGGGGCTTCTCGACCGCGTGAAAGGGCTGATTTTCGGCGAATTTACTGACTATAAGCCCAATAGCGACTACTCTTCAATGGAAGAAATGCTTATCGAAGTTGTTAAAGAATACGACATACCCGTCGCATTCCATTTTCCGCTCGGTCACGTCGATGACAATCTGCCATTGGTGAACGGTGCAAATGCGACACTGACTGTCAGAGAGTCGGGAACAACGCTGAAATTCAAAAAGTAAACGCAGAGAAAATGGAACTTCAATACGCCTCCACGCTTTTGGAAACGGCAGTCGATAAACTGTCGCAGCTTCCTGGTATCGGTCGGAAAACCGCCCTGCGCCTTGCCCTTCACATCCTGCGACAAGACGAGCAGATGGGAGTAGCCCTCGGCGATGCAATCATCAAATTGCGACAAGGCATCAAATACTGCCGCTCTTGCCACAACATCTCCGAAACCGACCTCTGCCCTATCTGCGCCAATCCCTCCCGCGACGCTTCCACTATCTGCGTCGTTGAAAGCGTCAAAGATGTGATCAGCGTCGAGAACACCAACCAGTTCAACGGGCTTTACCATGTGCTCGGCGGCGTAATTTCCCCGATGGAAGGCGTGGGGCCCGAACAACTTCAGATTGCGTCGCTCGTGGAGCGCGTGAAAGCCGGCGGCATCAACGAAGTAATCCTCGCTCTCAGCGCAACAATGGAGGGGGAAACCACCAACTTCTATATCTATCGCCAACTTGCGCCGTTCGACGTGAAGATAACTCAGCTTGCCCGCGGAGTGGCTGTAGGCAACGAAATTGAATACATCGACGAGATCACGCTCGGCCGCTCGCTCGTCAACCGCACGCTTTTCTCAGATTCTTTTGCCGACAAATAATCATCCCGAATCTTACCAAAAGGCATTTCACAGCAATCCATCACCAAATCAACTATGCAGGACTATCTCGCCGACGAAATCATCACCCTTCGCGCCCCCGAAGCCGCCGACGTGGCTTCGTTCATGATTTGGGAAAACGACACCAAATCGTGGCGCGACGGCTCCACCCTCGCCCCGTTTTCGCGCGGCCAACTTGTGGAATACGTTGCCAACTACCGCGGCGACATTTTCGCCGAGCGACAGCTCCGTCTCGTCATCGTGGATAATGCGTCGGGCGACGCAATCGGGCTTGTCGATTTCTTCGACTTCGACCCCGTCAATAGTTTCTGCTATCTCGGTCTTTATGTGGCAAAGGATTTCCGTGGAAAAGGCGTAGCAAGCCGTGCTGTGACGCTCGCCGAACGATACCTTTTCAGCTTCCTGCACATACACCAACTTTTCGTCGTGATCGGCAACGACAACGCCTCGTCTTTGAGTATCTTCGAGCGACTTGGCTACACGAAAGTGGCCGACATTCCCGACCGCCTGCGTCGCGATGACTGCTACGTCTCAGCCACCCTTTTCAGCAAAATCTCCGCCTTATAATAATGCTTAATGCTTAATGCATAATGCATAATGCGTAATGCACAATGTAAAGTGAATAATTCATAATTGAGATGCTAGGCACGATGCCGGGCATCTTATTTGGCTCTCATTGATGAATATGAACACAAATTACCATATAATTATCCATAAATTTTTAAAAATTGACGACTAATTGGCAAAGGTTTTGATGCCTTCGCCACCGTGCACCGCTTTTCAATCGACATACACTTCAAAACTTTGCCGAGCATCATCGATGGTTTATGGCAATTCGTGTTAAACTTCTGTTGTTTGGGTTGTTGGCAAGTTGTTTTGAGTTGTATTCAAAAATTGCCTCGGTAGGATTCTACCCCTCAGTCATCTCGCTGCGCTCGCTGACAGCCCCCCTGCTTGGGTGGCGTTTTTTATAGGCTTGACATTCTGCACTCGGCTTCGCCGACACCTCTCCTGCTTGGGGGGCATTTTCGCAAGCTTGACGTTCTCAATTCGTGAGATACGAGATGTTCTCCTTTGCTAGGAGAGGATTTGATTATGTGTGAGTCTTATCGGGATTTGAGGAGTTCGACCACTCGGTCAACGGGGAGGCAATCAACGTGATAGCCGTCGCGACCCGTCATCGACTCAGCCATAAAGAGCGAGTTCCACAAGGCCTCTGCCGTCGCTTCGATGGTGGCACAGAAGATTGACGACATCTCATTGTTCGACAAAACAGTGGTGGTCAATTTCTTGGCTTTGTCGGGAATTAGGTTTTCGGGGGCGACAGAAAGCGCAATCACATAGTCGCCGCTTCCGTTGGCTGCGATGCCGCCGGTCTTGGCAAGGCCGAGCATAGCGCGTTTTGCCACACGTTCGAGGTTGCGCGAATCAAGCGGAGCGTCGGTAATCACCACCATCATACACGAGCCATCGACATTCTCGGTTTTCTTAACATGATTGATAAAATCGTGCTTTTCAAGAAGTTGGCCTATCTGAACGCCGTCAATTTCAAGCACACCGCCATAGTTAGTCTGAGTGATTACGCCGATGGTGTAACCGCCGAGCGACTCTGGCAGTACGCGCGACGACGTGCCGATGCCGCCTTTGAAGCCAAAGCAAATCGTGCCAGTGCCAGCGCCGACATTGCCCTGCTCCACTTTGCCTCCATGAGCATTCTTTATCGCCTGAATCACCATGTCTGGCGTAACAAACATCTTGCGGATGGCGTTGAGCCGACCGTCGTTGGTTTCGCCCACAACGGCATTGACGGAATTCTCTCGCTCGTTGCCCGGTTGGTTAATCGTGTATTTAATAACGCCCTGCATACCTGCGCCTACCGACAGTGTATTCGTCAGAATCACTGGGGCTTCGATATTGCCAAGTTCACGCACTTGAGTATAACCGGCAAGTTTGCCGAAGCCGTTGCCGACATAGATTGCCGCCGGCACCTTGTTGCGGAAAAGGTCGCCCTGGTGAGGCACAATTGCGGTAACTCCCGTGCGTATGTCGTCGCCTTCGATACAAGTGACATGACCGACGGTCACGCCAGGCACGTCAGTGATAGCGTTGTTTTTGCCTGTCGGAAAAATTCCGTAGGGGAATCCAAGTTCACGGAGCGTTTTCTTAGCAGAAACGTCGCCGAATGCGAACAATGCGATAAGAGCGATGAGAAACAATTTTTTATTCATAGCTGTCAGGAAAAATGTTATTCGGATAAGTAATGTCCCAAAGGAAAAGCGGATGCGGCGGCATTGACGTGCCGGCCTCGCAGCGGTCGCGGGCATCGATGACACGGCGGAAACCGTCGATGGAGAGTTTGCCCCGACCCACATCAACGAGAGTGCCGAAGATGGCGCGCACCATGTTGCGAAGGAAACGGTCGGCGGTAATGGTAAAAGCCATTCCGAAATGGTCAGTGTAAATCTCAGCTTGCGTCACATGGCATATATTCGTTTTAACATCGGTATGGAGTTTTGAAAACGAAGTGAAGTCGTCAACATCGAGAAGCAACTCCGCTGCAAGGTTCATTGCCTCCAAGTCAAGACCATCGCGAGGAATCTGCCAACTGAAATTCTTCAGGAAAGGCGACTTGCCGTAATGCATGAAGTATTTGTAAGTGCGCGAAGTGGCGTCGAAACGCGCGTGGGCATCGGGCTTGACAGGGAAAACGCTTTTTATCGCGATGTCGTGACCGCATAAATGATTAATAGCGCGAACGAAAGGCTCGATTTTATCATCACCTATGCCAAGCAGATCCGCTGGGAGGTCGAAATGCGCCATCATTTTACGGGCATTCACGCCGGCATCCGTGCGGCCTGCGCCGGTAATTGCCACCTGCCGACGGAGCACTGTCGCCATGGCCTCCTCAATCGTCTGCTGCACAGTGACGGCATTGGGCTGGGTTTGCCAACCGTGGAAAGGGGCGCCGTTATACGACAATTTCATGAAATATCGCTGCGTTGCGGGCATCGGTCAGTCTTTTTCAAGATAAGTGTAACCGTAAAGTCCCGACCGGTAGTTGGAGAGAAACTCCCTACCCTCTTCGGGCGAAATCTTACCATCCTTCATTGAAGCGACAACCCACTTCTCCACGTTACGAACAAGTTTTTTCGAATCGAATTGAACATAGTCGAGCACCTCGGCCACAGTTTCTCCGTCGATAGTTTGGTCGATTTCGTAGCGGTCGTTATAGACGCTTATATGTACGGCGTTAGTGTCGCCGAAAAGGTTATGCATGTCGCCGAGGATTTCCTGATACGCACCCACGAGGAACACACCGATATAATACGGCTCGCCTTGACGCAAAGTATGCACGGGCAGCGCGCTTGTCGAAACGCCCTGCTGGGTGATGAAATTGGCGATTTTGCCGTCGGAGTCACAGGTGATGTCCTGAATGGTGGCGGTGCGGTTGGGCTTTTCGTCGAGGCGGGCGATTGGCATCGTGGGGAACACTTGATCCACAGCCCATGAATCGGGCAATGACTGGAACAAAGAGAAATTGCAGAAATATTTGTCGGGCAAAGTCTTAGCTATTTTACGCAACTCTTCGGGAGCATGCTTCATTGCAGTGGCGATTTCACCGGCTTCGCGTGCAATCGACCAGAACAGTGCTTCAATGCGGGCACGGGTGGCAAGGTCGAGCAGTCCGAGGCTAAACAAATCGAGGGCTTCCTCGCGGATTTGCAGAGCATCGTGCCAACTTTCGAAAATGCGGGCTTGATCAAGGCGGTCCCAAATGTCGTAGAGTTCACGCAGAAGCTCGTGGTCGTCTTCAGCCACTTCCTCCTTGTCGTCCCAACGGGGCAAAGAAGTTGTTTCCAACGCTTCGAAAACGAGCACCGAGTGATGAGCAGTCAGCGAGCGGCCGCTCTCGGTGATGATGTTCGGCTGACGAAGTTCATTCTTATCGCAGACATCGACTATGGCTGACACGATGTCGTTGGTATACTCTTGAATCGAATAGTTCATCGACGACTCCGACATCGACGAACGAGTTCCGTCGTAATCCACGCCTAAGCCGCCGCCGACATCGACGAAATCAATCGAGTAGCCAAGTTTTGTGAGCTGGACGTAGAATTGCGACGCTTCGCGGAGAGCATTCTTGATGCGTCGTATTTTTGTGATTTGACTGCCGATGTGGAAGTGTATCAGTTTGAGGCAATCTGTCATTTTTCGTGCCGAAAGGAAATCGAGGGCTTCGAGAAGTTCAGTGGAGTTAAGCCCAAACTTCGACTGGTCGCCGCCCGACTCTTCCCATTTTCCGCTGCCGGCACTCGACAATTTGATGCGTATGCCGATATTCGGACTGATTTTCAACCGCTTCGACACTTCAGCAATGAGCCGCAATTCGTTCAACTTTTCGACGACAAGATAAATCCTGCGTCCCATCTTTTGCGCCAACAACGCAAGTTCAACATATTTCTCGTCTTTATAGCCATTGCAGATGATAAGCGAATTGGCTGAGATATTTGTGGCGAGGACTGCATGAAGTTCGGGCTTCGAACCTGCTTCAAGGCCTATGTTGAACTTCTTGCCGTGGCTTACAATCTCTTCCACAACCGGGCGCATCTGATTCACCTTAATGGGATAAATCAAGAAATTTTGTGCCACATAGTTGTACTCCTTTGCGGCATTGGCGAAACACTTCGAAATTTTTTCGATACGGCTGTCGAGAATGTCAGGGAAACGCAGCAACACGGGCGAAGTCACGTCACGGATTTGAAGCTCGTCCATGACATCCTTCAAATCGACAGAAAAGCTGCCCGGCTTGGGAGTCACTACGACATGACCTTTCTCGTTGATTGAAAAATACTTAAGCCCCCAGCCCGACACATTGTAGAGTTCGTTGCTGTCTTCGATACGCCATTTTCTCATTTGATTGTTGTTTGGAAATTATCGGTTGAACAAAAATGCGATTTCAAAATTACAAAAAAACGCCCATATAGCATGTGTTTGAAAAAACAAATTCTTAAACGCTGTTTAGTCAAAACGGAGAATCTATGGTTTGATGCGCCAAATTCGTCCTTCGATAAGGCTAACATAAATGTCGCCCGACGTGGGGTCGAAATCAATGCCGTTGACTTCCGACACACCCAGAGAGGCATTCCATAACAATTGGCCGGTGGCGGTATCAACAGCGGAAACAATTCCTTGACGCGAACCGGCATAGACCACCCCTTTGTGTTCAAGAAGAATACAGGGGGCATGTTCGTAACCGATTCCCATGTCGGTGACCCAAAGCGGACGATACTCGTCGGCCGTGGCATCGACGGCGAGCATTTCGCCATCCATAGTCTTCGCATAGACACGCTTGTGGTCGGCGCTGACGCCAAGCGACTCACGCACCTTCTTGTCCTTAATTCGCCATATTTCTTTCCCTGACGCGCGGTCGAGGCAAGTCATAAAGCGATCGGGCGCGACGAGAAACACCTTGTCGCGAGTGATGACAGGCGAACAGTCGCCCGGACCGAGCTGATTGGCGTTCTTGCCATTGTTCCATTTCCATTTGAGAGCGCCTGAATGGGTATCGAGGCAATAAAGATAGGTGTCCCACGCTCCAAAAACAAGGTCAGTGCCGTCGACCGACGGTGCGGCCTGGCAATAATTACCTATTTCAGAGTAGCGCCAAATCAAATCACCCGTCGATGCATTGTACTTCTCCATTTTTTTATACCCTCCTTGATAGAGTGCGCCTTTAACAAGCAAACCGTCGGCCACATACGGTCCGTCGGACGATTGACGGCGGAGGACACGGCCGTCGGCAGTGTTGAGAGTAAGAAGTTCTTTAGCGGCAGAGGGAACCACAACCGTATTTTTTGAAGTGACGACCGGACGGGAGAAAAGCGAAGCTCCTGTCGGCGTTGACCAAAGGATTTTGCCGGTTTTTTTCGACAAGGCTTTGGCCTGACCGAGCGAATTACCGAAATATATTGTTTTCTTGTCGAAACCGAGGCGGGTGAAAATTGAGGCGCTATCGGAATAGACGAGCGAGATGGTCTGTTTCGGCATAACACCTTCATGTGTCAAAGGATTGAATGGTTTCAGACCACGACGCAAGGTCGTGTCGGGATTCTCGGCAATGACAGATGAAATCGGACGGAATCTCGTGTTGATTTTGAAGGCGGAAATGCGGCGAGGCTCCTTACCCAGCAACTTTTCAGAAAAGAAAACCGAATCGGGAGTGACGTCCATAAGCGTGTAACCGAAACCATTTTTAGTCGATAAAGCCCTGACCATCATGCCGTCGATGTCGCCGCCACGATACTTTTCGTTTTTATGATAATGACCATTGACATGACAAACCACAGGGTAACGCTCGAGCACCTTAACATAATCCACCCAATTGTCGAGATCTTTCAATATTGGATAGTGATTAAATGAAACGACACGTCTTCCGTCGGCGACCAATTCTGACAGCGTTTTGTCGAGCCAGTAGATGTCCTCTTGTTTGATATGACCGTCGCCCATTTTCATGAAAGGACCGCAATTCATGCCGACAATGACTAGCGAATCGGTGACGGTGACGAACCGGTCGTCGCCCCAAAGGTCAATGAAAGTCTTGGTAGCGCTTTGGCTCCATGTGCTCTCGTGGTTGCCGGGAAGGACGAATAAAGGCAAACGGATTTCATCGAGAATTGACTTGACATAAGCCAATTCGTGGTCGGAACCCTCGTTTGTGAGATCGCCATTCATCACCACGATGTCGGCTTGAGTGGCATTGATTTCTTCGACTGCCTCCCGCAGGCGAACATCGTTATCGTTTCCGGGAGTCACATGGACATCTGCAAGAATAATAATTCTTGTGGCCGTCGAAACAATGGCGGCGGACACAAACAGGAATGATAGGAGAAAACGAAATTTAGAAGTCATATTCGTAACGTGGAAAAACATGAGATAATAATTCTTGACGGACAAAAGGGGCAGATAATCTGATGCCGCGCATAATGCTATGTTTCAGAAATTTATAGCAACGAGAATCCCTCGAGAGCAAAAACAGCCAAGAAAACATTTCACAAAACAAACATTAACTAAGCCCGACATTGTCAATTCTGATTGTAAAGTTAGCAAAAATAACGGAAAAAAATTGTAATTTTGCGAAGAAATGAAACGCATCGACCGAGAAACAATCCAAAGAGTAATCGACACTGCCGACATAGTGGAAGTGGTGAGCGATTTCGTGACGCTTAAGCGTAGCGGCTCAAGCTATATCGGACTATGTCCGTTTCATAACGAGCGCACTCCTTCATTCTCTGTTTCCAAATCGAAAGGGATATGCAAATGTTTCAGTTGCGGCAAGGGCGGCAACACGGTCAACTTCCTGATGGAGCTTGAGCAGTTGTCGTTTCAAGAGGCGATTCGTTGGCTCGCAAAGAAATACAACATCGAAATCAAAGAGCACGAAGTGAGTGAGAAAGAGCGCGAAGCCGACAACTTACGCGAAAGCCTCTTTGCCATGAACCAATTCGCTCTCAATCATTTCGAGCACAACATTTCCGACACCGAAGAGGGCCGCAACGTAGGCTATGAATATTTCCGCGAGCGTGGATTGAACGATGCCATGATAAAGAAATTCCATCTCGGATATTCATTAAAACGCGACAATCCATTGACCACTCAAGCCGTCGAAGCAGGATATGACGAAAAATACTTGCTTGCAACGGGACTTTCAGGCAAAAGCGAACGCGACAACCGCCTTTACGACAAATACCGCGAGCGGGTGATTTATCCCATCTTCTCGGTTAGCGGCAGGGTGATTGGCTTCGGCGGCAGGATTCTGTCGAAAGAAAAAGCATCGGCCAAATACATCAACTCCCCTGAGAATGAAATCTACCACAAAAGCGACTCCTTATATGGACTCTACCAAGCCAAACAATCAATAGTCAAAAACAACAAATGCTATTTGGTTGAGGGTTATATGGATGTGATTTCAATGCACCAGTCAGGGATAGAAAATGTAGTCGCTTCGTCGGGCACATCGCTCACCGAAGGCCAGATACGGCTCATACACCGCTTCACATCCAATGTCACTGTCATCTACGACAGCGACGCGGCCGGCATAAAAGCTTCGCTGCGGGGCATCGACCTGTTGCTTGCCGAAGGCCTCAACGTCAGAGTGCTTTTATTCCCCGAAGGAGAAGATCCCGACTCTTTTGCCCAAAGCCACTCCACATCGGAACTTGAGCAATACATCGCCGAAAACGAGACCGACTTCATGCTTTTCAAGACCAACATTTTAATGAAAGGCAAGGAGAAAGATCCCATCGGACGGGCTGGAGCTATCAACGACATTGTTCGTTCGATTGCGACTATTCCCGACCCCATCACTCGGTCGGTCTATATTAAAGAGTGTAGCCGGATCATGGAAATGGCGGAGAAAACCATTACACTCCAGGTGAACCGCGCACGCAATGAAATATTAGAAAACCGACGGAAGCAACGCGACGCCCGACCCGATGCGGAAACCGACAACCCCAGCGTTCTCGCCGACAACGCCGACCAAATTGCCCCGTCGGCCACCGCTGTTAACGCTTCAGCGAGCAGCAACGACTTAGCGATGCAATGCCGTCCCTACGAAGAAGAACTGGTCAAATACGTCATTCGCCTGGGGGCGACCATGCTTTGCACCGCTTACGACGACGACGGCAACGAATTTCAGATGACAACAGCCGAATACGTTGATTATGCGCTTTCATCCGACGGCATAGTATTCCACAATCCCGACCTTGAGCGCACCTTTAGAGCTTCGGTAAATCTCATAACCTCCCATTTCCGCGACGACGCCAATCAATTCATCACAGAATTGGAGAAAACGCGCAATGACGAAATTGCCGAAGGAATTGCCAAAATCCGGCATGAAATGGGCGGCGACTTCGACATGGCCAAGATTGAGGCGAAAGAAAAAGAAGTAAAAACCACTGCCGACAAAAACTTCGAAAAGGCTTACAACAAATTCGAGCTGGCATACGTCTTCAACAATCTCGGTTTTTCGGACGATCCCATCGTGATGAAAATCACAAACGACTTATATGCCGACAAATTCGAGCTTTCAAAATATCACACAAAATACTCTGCCGTTCCCACAGAATACGACCAGCGCGTCATTATCATCGAGCGAGCGATTGATGAGCTGAAGTCGAATTTCATCGACCAGCAAATCAACGATGTCAAAAGGGTAATGATGTCGCTCCAGAAAACTGATTCCGACTACGACGAGAAAGTAATGAAGACGCTAAACGAAATCAAGCGTCTCACGACAATAAAAGGCGAATTTGCCAAACAACTTGGTGAGCGGATAGTTCTCCCCAAATCTTCACGATAAACACAAAAAAACCGGACGATATAATCGACCGGTTTTCTGTTTCGGGTGTGTCAGCCGTTACTTGATAACAATCTTGCGGTTGTAAACGCCTTTCTGGCCATTAACAGAGACCACGAATACGCCATTATATGCGGGAACAACTACATGGGCTGTGCCATTGACTGAAGGCGTGGTCGAAACCAGCTGACCTGCTAAATTATAAACGTTCACTTTGATATTGCTTTCACCGGCCACGGCGAGGTCAAATTCTCCACGACTGACGTTAGTCATAATAAGCTTGTCGTTTTTATCGGCATAAACGCCTTCAACGCCGTCGCGAAGCTCAATCACAGCTTTCATACTGGCCAGAGCGTCAATTTTTCCGTGACCGCTCTGCTCTTCATAGTTAATTACTTCGGAATCGACAACGGCTGTGTTCATGGCAATGTCTATGGCATCTTCGGGAGTGAGTTCCGGATAAGCTTGCTTCCAAAGAGCCATGATTCCAGCCGCATGAGGCGCGGCCATCGACGTACCGTTCAATACGCCCCAATAGTAATCGTCGCCGGCATAGGGAGTTTTCTTGACACAACAAGTGTTGGCTGTATTTGACCCAATGCGCTTCACGTAATAGCGCGAATATGCAGAGACAATTACGCTACCTGGAGCGATTATATGCGGCATCTTTCTGCCGTCGGCAAGTACGCCATAGCTTGAATATGGCGTGACCCTGTTCACGACATAGTTATAGTAATAAGAACCTCCATCGAGAGGATTGAAGTTGCGTTCGCTGCAATATGAGCCAACCGACAAGGTTTTCATTCCACAAGCCATGGAGTTGATCGACCCATTGGGAGAGCCGTTGGTCCATCCATCAAGGCCAGCGGAAGTGAACGAGCCAAGGCTGGCATTGCAGTAACAAAACACTTTTTTACCAGGATCGGCAGTAAGCATAAAACCCGGGCGACATTCACTGGCCGCGGAGGTGCCTGTCAAATTTGAATAGATATAGATGTTGTAGCGGTTATTGCTGCTGTCGAGTGCGGTGGAAATGTAAATATATCCCGAGTAGAGATTGTCGATTTCATCGCTTGAAATCACTTGGTCGCTGGGATAGCTTGATGAAATGCTTGCAGCATAACTCGACGAACAAAGCCAAATCCGCTTGTTGGCAGCGTCAATCTGTGGAGTGGAAACGAGAATATTTCCATCAATGTCAGCGATGAACAACGACGCTCCGATGATGCTGGCATCGGCCGACCAAATGTCGATGTTGCCGCGCATATCTACGCCATTGCCACTTGTGTTGTTGTATAGTGTACGCATTGCGGGAGCGTCTGATGTGAACTCATGAGTAATCGCACAGGCCACGCCGCCTTCATTTCCAGCAGATATAGAAATCAATGCGTTGTACGACGAAGCCAAAATGTCGAGATACTTCGGGAGATAGTCATATTGATCGTGAGAACCCACATTAGAGCCCAACGACAAATTCACCACAGCCGGCTTATTGACCGACCTCGAATAATCCAAAACGTCCTTCACACCAAGGAGGATGTTATAGTCGTATAAGTCGCCGCATGAAACATATATGTCGGATTTTTTTGCGACACCGTAATATTGATTGTCGTCATCGCTATAGCCACCGGCGAGAATGCCAAGCACATGGGTGCCGTGAGTGCCCGAATCCTTTTCTGTTGTAATTTCTGCGATTTCATCGGGGTCGGTCACTACCGTTTTGTTAGCGCTTGTGCCGGATATAAGGCTTAGTCCTTTCACGCGGGTGCGACCGTCGCTATTGAGAAAAGCGAGATGATTGGGGTCAAATCCTGTATCCATCAACCCGACCAAGACACCTTCACCGTCGTAGGCTGCGTCAAGGTCGCCCGAGCCGCTGTGTACGACATCGACATTCGAAGCCTGACGTGCTTTAATATTCTTCAAATCGACGAGTTTCGACGACTCCATCCTGACAACGCCTTTCGTAGTTGACAACGATTCCATATCGTCAATTTTTACCCTGAGAATTGCCATGTCGCCCTGGCGGTCGATCAATTCCGCTCCTTGAGCAATCATCTCGTCAAGGGCAGCCTCGTCATTGAATTGAATCATCGAGAGGGTCTTGTCGTCGGGAGAAAATGAAAGCTTCTTCACCGCTCCCCGCTCAAGAAGGTTGCGTTCAATCTTCCTGTCAGTGACGATGCGACGCGCTTCGTTTCCCAATTTCGACTGAGCGAAAGCGGGCATGATTACCATTGCGGCTAATAATGCAAAGTAAAATTTCTTCATATTAATTGTATTTATAAATTTGTTATTTGCGCTATTTCTTGCAAAGTTAAATTATTTTTATGAGAAATGCAAGTAAACACTCATTGAGTGTGAAATATGTGATTCGTGATTTCATGTGATGAGAGGCTCCGTCTAGCAAGTTTCTGCCAGAGAATTCTTGTAGCTATTTAACACGAATACCCATAAACCATCGATGATGCTCGGCAAAGTTTTGAAGTGCAAGTCGCTTGAAAAGCGGTGCACGGTGGCGAAGGCGTCAAAACCT
>CADBML010000057.1 GCA_902795825.1 uncultured Bacteroidales bacterium | reverse complement strand
GCATCCACCTCCCCTGCTAGAGGAGGATTTTCGCGACCTCGACGTTCTACCCCTCCGTATGCTCGCTATGCTCGCATCCACCTCCCCTGTTAGAGGAGGATTTTCGAGAGCTCGACGTTCTACCCCTCCGTCTGCTCGCTATGCTCGCATCCACCTCCCCTGCTAGGGGAGGATTTTCAATTGCTTATAATCACACCAGCAACAACCGTTCGTGTATTTGTCGCTCTTGTGATTAGTGCTATTCTTATACCGAACTCACGCACGATTAACAACAGGAAACAGAAGACGAAAGAAACTACCAGTCACCGAAATCGACTTTCGCGACAATACATTGCCGTCAAAGCACCGTAAGCCCCGATGACAAGATGTTGGGATACGATATTATGACCTTGCCGTTCATCCACAAATAGTCAATAGTCTCGTCGGTTTCGTTGTTATACTCGCTCGTGAGCAAATACACGTCGTCGCCATAGCTGTAAATCTCCACCACTTGCGAACTGATGACGTCGCTGTCGTCAACAGAGACATGAGAGGGAACGCCATCCACCCACACAGTTGCCACATTTCTATTCTTTTCGGTAAGTTCCCAGCCGGCTCCATAAATGTGCCCGTTGCAAATTGTGATAGCATCGATGCGTCCAAGAATTACATCGTCGCCAAGGTTTAACGATGGATTGGTGATTTCATAAATCCTATACTCCTTGTCAACCCACACGGCCGGCTTGCTATCGACGTGGCCTCCTATAATGGTGTGGTCGCGGTCGTAGGCATAAATGGCATAACAACCGCCAGTTTTTGCGTCGTCAGGCATGGGCAAAAACTCCTTCTTATAATTGGTGTAAAGCACCGGTTTATATCTGGTATTATCTTGGTCGTCGAAAGCGGAACCAATCACGTAACATTTGCCCTCACTCACTCGCAGAGCATGTGAGGCTGGAATGAAGTCGTGAAAATTTTCCAACGGAAAGATTCCGCTGTTCTTCAACACGTTGGGGAGGTCGAGCAGGTAGATATAATAATCCCATTTCCCGATGCCGTAGGTCATGTGATCGACATCGTCGATAAAATCGACGTGAAGAGTGTTCCATTTGCCATTTTTCCAATAACCGACACGCCCTTTCGACTGTACGCCCGACACGAAATAGTCTTCGCCTTCGGATATAATCTCGGCGGCATAAGTGCAGTTAGGAAGCGTCGTGACTAATTTACCCTCTTGATTGTAGATTTGGCCAAAACTGGTAAGGACAAGTACGGTACGTTCGTCAATAGGCTTTATTGGGTTAACCGGCTCATCGTGCTGGCACGAAGAGAACGCCAAAAATGCGATAACCGCTACCAAATAATAGGATAAAATATTTTTCATTTCCTGACGGAGTGTTATGTTTGCTATTGTTTTACAAATCATTGTAATTACAAAAAACGGAGCACTGACGGCCGACGTGACATAATAGCCGCCGAGCCGTTAGAAGTCGCTGAAGAAGTCGGGACGGATGAGCAAGCCCACTCGCAGGCGAAGGTGGTATTTGTTGTAGTCGAGCAAGTTCTCTCCGTAGCCGTCGTAGAAATGGAGCATAATGAACTGGTTGTCTTTCTTACTAATACGGAAACCGACATTCAATATGGTGTTAAAGTTGAGATTCCATCCTTTTCGTTTGATGATGGTCGCGTCCGCCACCCATCGCCTATTGAATGACAGAAACTGCACACCGGTCTGAAAAATTCCATTATACTTAAGAATATCCTTGTTCTGCTGACCATCGATAATGGGAATCCACAACTTGGCGTGAACCATGAAACGCGGTTCGATATACACCGAACCGCTGAACGACAATTTGTTCCAACTACGCGAAGCCTCGCCGTCGCGCCCGTTCGACTCGTGCTCGAGCATCACGATTGCATTTCCCACAAGCCGGCCTCGGTTGATGATGAGTTTCTGCACACCGATGCCCGGGTTGAAGTTCAAGTCGTGGAACGGGAGCGACTCCTCGAAGATGTTCCACATGGCCTTTTGTGAATAGCTCAGAAACAAGTGGCTATGGAAAGGCAAGACCGACTTCGTGAGTCGCTGACGGAAACTGATTTGGAACTTCACGTCGCTGTTAAACTCGTTTGGCTTTTGGTTCAATGCCGTACCTAGCGCAAAATAATTGTCCTTGAAAATACCGAAGAACGGACGGTTGTCAAAATCCTTGACTATGCTGTCCACATCAAAATCCTCTTTGACGTTGCCGATGTGGGTAATCTGAGCCGTTGTAATGACGGGGGTCATTAAAAGCGCTAAAATGGCGATGTTCCTTAAATAAAGCTTCATTTATCGTTTCTTATTTGACTGTTATTCTGTCATTTTGTGATTTTAAGGGATTCCTATAAATTGCCCTTCAGAAAATTCAGAGGGAATATTTGGGACTGATGGCGGGAGCGAGTGCGCAATGCGTGCATTCCGACCGAGCGACCGTCAATCGCCGGCAAATATGATCCTGAATTTGCAAAAGATTTCATTGTCGTTACTATTTGTTTTGAAATCATCTGAAAGAGGCATACTTAAAACGTTCCTTTCGCAAAATTAATCATTTTTTGAATAACAAACGAAAAAATGCGCAATATTTGGCAAATACGATAAAGTTTAGAGAATTAGAAATGAGAAGTGAGGAATGAGGAATAGTGTTAATGCATAATGCACAATGCACAATGCATTATGCATAATTAGAAATGAGAAGTGAGGAATGAGGAATAGTATTAATGCATAATGCACAATAAACTTTCAACTTTCAAAAAGATTTCTTAACTTTGCAGGTGGAGAGTGGTAGAGTCCTATCAAAGTCCTGATTCGGGCTTATCTCCAAAAGACATTTTTAACAAAACGGAAGCGTTTTGTTCGTTGACTTAATTCTAAAAATCGCCAATATTTTATTCACTAGAGTCACGGACAGCAATAACGCTCCTCGTGCTTGCGTATATCCCACCCCCGCGCAAGGGGGCCGATATATCGGCAGAGCGTAGGGGGTGGGCTGTTTATTTCGAGAAAGGTTTCTGCCGATACCTTAGAATTAATAAACAGACAAAAGCCCCTGCGCTTTCTTTATCTATAATCGCCGTCGTAAGGGGTAAGCGGCACAAAAATTGTTTAGCCCATGAGCAAAAACGAAATATCAACATTAAATGCTAGCCTAAACAAAGAAGCTGAAATCTACAGGGAGTTAAAAAAACAGCCAGATTGG
>CADBML010000056.1 GCA_902795825.1 uncultured Bacteroidales bacterium | reverse complement strand
AGGGGATTTCTATAAATTCCCCGTTCAAAAAGATATTAAAACGAACAATAACAACGATGAACTCTTTCGTAAATTCAGGATTATATTCGAATCTGCTTGACAGTCACTCGGTCACAATGCCCGCATTGCTCCCTCGTTCCCGCCAAGCATCTTCAAAATATCCTCTCTGAATTTCCTGAAAGGCAATTTATAGAAATCCCCTCGGGGATTTCTATAAATTCCCCGTTCAAATAAGATGCGAACCAAAACAACAATGAACTCTTTCGTAAATTCAGGATTATATTCGAATCTGCTTGACAGTCACTCGGTCACAATGCCCGCATTGCTCCCTCTCTCCTGCCAAGCATCTTCAAAATATCATCTCTGAATTTCCTGAAAGACAATTTATAGAAATCCCCTATAAAAAATCGGTGGCGGCAAATATTTTGTGTCTAAAATGATGATTTTTTTTGTCAACTTTAGACACAAAATAATCCTCGAAGCAAAAAAAACAATTATGCATTATGCATTGTGCATTAAAATATTTCTCACTCCTCACTCCTAATTATGCATTTAGCATTGTGAATTACGCATTGAAATAATGTTCTTGTGTATAGAATTGGAAAAGATTTTGACGGCACTAAAAAATAAAAGTTTTCCAAAAAATTTTTCATAGTTCTGACAATGAGTTGTTTAAATTTTCAACAATATGAAAAAGTTTTCCAAAACGAAATTTTTTGAAAATTTTTTCGAGGAAAAAGTTGCCCATTTCGGAGAGTTGCAGTAATTTTGTAACCGCTTTCGGCTCGACAGATTTTTCAAGTTATTTTGCCATGGAATCAACGCCGACAGGAGGCACCTTAACAACGTAATCCAATAATTTTTCACATACTTATAAAAGAATAACGACATGATACGCACTGTTGTAAAACGTGACGGCCGCATTACCGGCTACAATGAAGAAAAAATCAAAGCGGCAATCCGCAAAGCGATGTTGACCACCGAGAAAGGCGAAGATGAGGCCCTCATCCAGCGCATCTCCGACAAAATTTCCATCAAAGGAAAGGACCAGATGACCGTCGAGGAAATCCAGGACATGGTGGAACTCGAGCTCATGCGCAGCCCTCGCAAGGAAGTGGCCAAACGCTACATCGCCTACCGCGACCAGCGCAACATCGCGCGCAAAGCCAAAACCCGCGACATCTTCAACGAAATCATCATGGCGAAGTCGAACGACATCACCCGCGAGAACGCCAACATGAACGCCGACTCCCCGGCCGGCATGATGATGAAATTCGCCTCCGAATCCACCAAGCCGTTTGTCGATGACTATCTCCTCTCGCCCGAGAGCCGCGAGGCAGTGCGCAACAACTATATCCACATCCACGACAAGGATTATTACCCCACGAAGAGCCTCACCTGTGTGCAGCATCCGCTCGACAAGATTCTCCGCAACGGTCTGTTTGTGGGCCACGGCGAGTCGCGCCCGCCGAAACGCATCGAAACCGCAGGAGTGCTCGCTTGCATTTCGATGGAAAGCGCACAGAACGAGATGCACGGAGGTCAAGCCATCCCCGCATTCGATTTCTACATGGCCCCGTTCGTACGCACGACATTTATCGAGGAGCTCAAGAATCTTGAGAAATTCGACGGCTGCGACCACAGCGCGCTCTATGAAGCCCAAATCGACGACTACATCATGCGCGACCTCGACGGCCTTAAAGGAGAAGAACGTGCCAAGCAGCATGCCATCAACCGCACCGTCAGCCGCGTCCACCAGTCGATGGAAGCCTTCATCCACAACATGAACACTATCCACTCGCGCGGTGGCAACCAAGTGGTGTTCAGCTCGATCAACTACGGCACCGACACGTCGGCCGAAGGTCGCTGCGTGATCCGCGAAATCCTCCATTCGACATGGGAAGGCGTCGGCAACGGTTCGACAGCAATCTTCCCCATCCAAATCTGGAAGAAGAAAAAAGGTGTCAGCTATCTGCCCGACGACCCGAACTACGACCTCTATTGCCTCGCCTGTAAAGTGACCGCCCGCCGTTTCTTCCCCAACTTCGTCAACCTCGACGCGCCCTACAACTTCCACGAGAAATGGCGCGCCGACGATCCTGAACGCTACCGCTGGGAAGTGGCAACTATGGGATGCCGCACGCGCGTCTTCGAAAACCGCTTCGGCGAAAAAACATCAATCGGCCGCGGCAACCTTTCCTTCACCACCATCAACATCGTCCGCCTTGCCATCGAATGCATGGGCATCGAGGACCAAAAGCAGCGCATCGACGAATTCTTCGCCAAACTCGACAAAGCCATCGACGTCACCGCCCACCAACTTATCGACCGCTACGATTTCCAAAAGACGGCGTTCGCAAAACAGTTCCCGCTCGTGATGTCGCAACTTTGGAACGGTTCGGAAAACTTGAAGCGCGAGGATACTATCGAAAGTGTCATCAACCAAGGCACCCTCGGCATCGGTTTCATCGGTCTTGCTGAATGTCTGGTTGCCCTTACAGGAAAGCACCACGGCGAAAGTGCCGAAAGCCAAATCCTCGGACTTAAAATCGTGGAGTATATGCGCCAGCGCGCAAACGAATACTCCGAGAAGTATCAGCACAATTTCTCTATTCTCGCCACTCCCGCCGAAGGTTTGGCTGGCCGCTTCACCCGCCGCGACAAAAAGGATTTCGGTATCATCAAGGGCGTTACCGACCGCGACTACTACACGAATTCCAACCATGTGCCCGTCTATTACCACTGCTCGCCGCGCCACAAAGCCGAAATCGAGGCTCCTTATCATGAGAAGACCCGTGCCGGCAATATCTTCTATGTCGAAATCGACGGCGATGCCACCCACAACCCCGAGGCTATTATGCAGATTGTGGATTTGATGGATAAATACGATATTGGCTACGGCTCAGTCAACCACAACCGCAACCGCTGCATGGACTGCGGATATGAGGACGCTTCCGATGGTCTGAAAGTTTGCCCTAAATGCGGCTCGACCAATATCGACCGTCTGCAACGCATCACCGGCTACCTCGTAGGCACCACCGACCGATGGAACTCCGCCAAACTCGCCGAACTCAACGACCGAGTCATCCACAAGTAATTAATGTAATGCATAATGCATAATGCACAATGCACAATTAATACTTAACAAATGCATTGTGATCTGTGAATTATGAATTATTTAAGGGTTTTGGACATAGTTGAGGGCACATCGGTAGATGGCCCGGGCCTGCGGACATCGATTTACCTCGCTGGATGCGCCCATCATTGTCAGGGATGCCATAATCCCGAATCGTGGGACTTCAATGGCGGCAATGAGATGGACGACGACCGCCTGATGGAGGTAATTGCCTACAACGACTTCAATGTCACCTTCTCCGGCGGCGACCCCATGGGACAGCCCGAAGCCCTCGCGCGCCTCTGTCGGCGCATCAAGGCCGAACTTGGGAAAACCATTTGGGTATATACCGGCTACAGATGGGAACAAATCATCGGCCGCGAGCCGTTCCAGGCCGTGCTCGACACCATCGACGTGCTTGTAGATAGCCCGTTCATCCTCTCGCGGCGCGACACCACCCTGCGTTTTCGCGGCAGCGACAACCAGCGGATAATCGACGTGCCGTCGTCGCTTGAGGCAGGCGAAATAGTCGAAATGAAGATGTGGGATGTATGACAACCGGCAAATAGCCAGCGTCACCGCCACGTCAACGATAACGGGAGCGAGCCATTAGTGGTTCGCTCCCGTTATTTGTTGGTAGTCGCGTCAGGCCTTCATGGGGCAATGAAGTCGAGCCGGCGTCATTCGCGGATGGGATGATACTCCACGAATGCCTCCATAGCCTCATACGACGCGAGGCCGAGGCTGAAATAGAGTTGAGCCGTCGCGCGGTTGCGGTCCTCGGCACGTTGCCAGAAGAGGCGGTCGTCATCGCCGAGGAATGGAGCGTTCTCCATCTGCGATTGGTGCTTGAGGATTGAATTGCGTTTAGAGCGCAGTTCCTCGGGACTGATGGGCACAGCCATTTCGATGTGGTCGATTTCCCATTCAGCCCAAGCGCCGCGGTACATCCAAATGCGGCAGTCCTTCATCCACTCTTCATCCTTCATTTCGTCGATAGCGGCGAAAACGGCGTCGGTGCAGACGCGGTGAGTGCCGTGCGGGTCGGCGAGGTCGCCGGCTACGAAAATCTGATGCGGTTTGACCGATTCGATAAGTTCGCGGACGATGTTCACGTCCTTCTCCGAGAGGTCGCCTTTTTTGATGGTACCCGTCTCATAGAACGGCAGGCGGAGGAAGTGGACATTTTCGGGTTTCACACCCACGTAGTTGCATGCTATTCGGGCTTCGCATTGGCGAATCTTGGTTTTCAGTTCACGAATGTCGGCCGAATCGACGTCGCCGGCCTGTTTTTGAGCGATAAAGTCGGCTATTTCGCGGCTCTTTGTGTTGTAGGTGTCGTTGTCAAATCCGAAATCTCCCTTGATATAGTCCATCAGCATGACATAGCGGTACATATCCTCGTCGCCCACGGCTATGTTGCCGGAAGTTTCGTAAGCCACGTGCACATCGTGCTTTTGGTCAACGAGGCGTTTGAGCGTACCACCCATGGAAATCACATCATCGTCGGGGTGAGGGCTGAATACAATCACACGCTTGGGATAAGGATAGGCGCGTTCGGGGCGATATGTGTCGTCGGCGTTGGGTTTGCCGCCGGGCCAGCCGGTGATGGTGTGCTGAAGGTCGTTGAATATTTTAATGTTCACATTGTAAGCCGAGCCGTAGAGAGCCAAAAGTTCACCGAGGCCCCAGTCGTTGTAGTCCTTGTCGGTGAGTTTGAGAATCGGTTTGCCTGTCTTTTTGCAGAGCCACACGATTGCGCGGCGAGTAAGCTTGTCGTTCCACTCGCAGGTGGTCACTTTCCACGGATGGCTGATGCGGGTGAGCTGTTCGGCCGCGGCGAGGTCGAGCACGAGCTTAGCGTGACTGTGATTTTGGAGGAAAGAGGCGGGGATTGTGGTCGTAGTGTCGCCTTCGACAGTTTTTTTCACGAGTCGTGAAGAATTTTCGCCCCAAGCCATGCACACGACGCGGCGAGCCGACAGGAGGTTGTTGATGCCGAGGGTTATTGCCGTAGTGGGAGCGTTCTCACATTTATAGTCGTCAGCAATGCGGTGGCGGGTTTCGTTGTCGATAAGCACGAGCCGGCAGGCGCTGCTGCTTTGTGAACCCGGACCATTGAAGGCAAGGCTGCCTTCGGCTCCGATTTCACAGAAAGTCAGGTCGATGCCGCCGCACGATTCAATCAAAGCCTCATATTCGCGGCACTGGTGGTAAACGTCCTCCTTGTCGATTGAAGCGTCGATGGAGTGGATGTTTTCGGGCGCGATGTTCACCTTGTCGAGAAACACTTCGTGAAGGCGCTTGATTGTGGAGATTCCGTCCTCAGTTTGCGGATAAAACTCGCTGACGTTGAACACAATCACATTTTCGAAGCGTGCGCGACCACGTTTGTGGAGGTCGATGAGCTGCGCATAGACGGGGTGGGTGCTGGGACCCACGCCGAGAGCGAGAACGCATTTGCCTTTGCGCGCCACAGTTTTATCGATAAACGTGGCTATGTCGTCGGCGAGATAAACGCTGCTTTCGACAGCCGATTCAAAGATTTTAGTGTAGATTTTTTCCTCACGGGTGAGGGTTGCCAATTCGATTTCCCCGACGGGCGCATAGTAGCGCTTGGGGATGCGGTCAAGTTTGATTTGAGAGCTTAAGTTTGTTTTCATGATGCCGAAATTGTTCTATACTGCAAAGGTAAGAATAATTTGCTGATTAGTGAAAAATTTCTTTAATTAAGTTTAGTAAAATCTGTCGGAGTTTATTTGAATTTGTAGCTTCGCGGGTCATCAACTTGCTTACTTAATGATTATTCCGTGAGATTTATGGAAAAATGTCATTCACTTACATGCGGTTTTGAAGACAACCCGAAACAATTCTTAAACTTTGTCGGGATCGGTTTCTTTGTCGGTTTTGGTTCGCGAGCCGATTACCGCATAGAACAAGAGGTAGATAAGCATGGCGAACGTGAGCCAATATGAGTCGAGATAAGCGTGTCCGGCACCTTCGCCGGCTAATGCGCTTTGAGCCACCGTCATCACACCTCCGCCGCACACCAGACACATAAACAGCCCCGAAGCCACCTGGGTGTACTTGCCAAGTCCGCTAACTGAAAGGTTGAAAATCGCGCCCCACATCACCGAAGTGCACAGTCCGCATAGCACGAACAAAAGGATTGAAATCGGCAATTTAGTGAATGTGAAGTGGAATCCGTCGGCACCCGAAACAAATCCAGGGACATCGACAAGGATATCACTTGGGAGGAACAGGGCAAGCGAAATCAGCATGAGCGCCACGACCGACACTGTTGTGAGCATCGAGCGGCTCGACACCTTGCCGCCGACAGCTCCGCCAATCAGCCTTCCGACAAGCATCATGAGCCAGTAGGTTCCGACGATGGCACCGGCCACCGAAAGCGGCACTGATATCGCCGAGTCTTTGTCGGTGAGATATTGCTGGAGGAAGTTAGGTATTCCCACTTCAATGCCGACGTAAAAGAATATGGCGAGCGCTCCGAGCAAGAAATTGCGATGGCGCAAAGCCGGAAGAATCGACACCTTCTCGGCAGTCGTGCCGAGGTCGGGCGATTCGGGAAGTTTCGAGAAATAAATCACCGCCGCGGCGATAGCAAAGATGCACATGGCGAGATAGAACACGGGATTTGCGGCGGCAATAGATGTTGCGGAGCTACCCATAAGCAAGCCCACCACGACCGGAGCAAGCGTAGCACCAAGCGAGTTGCACGAGCCACCGAACTGGATGAGCTGGTTGCCCTGGCGCTCGTTTTTGCCTAGCGAATTGAGCATGGGGTTGACAACAGTGTTGAGCATACACATCGAGAATCCGGAGACGAAAGCTCCGATGATGTAAACCACCACCGCCGGCATATCGGCGTCGATGAAGCCCGACAGGTAGGATATCAACACGCCGGTAAAGCCCACGCCCACTGCCGCGAGGGCTGTAAAGCGGTAGCCTTTACGCTGGAGGATGATTCCCGCAGGGAGTCCCATGATGGCATAGGCGATGAAGTTAGCGAAAGTGGGCAACTGCGACATTATGGCGTTGCCTTTCGACTTTTCCATGATGACGCTGCCGAGCGGGTTCTGGTAGCCAGTGACGAAGGCTATCATGAAGAATAGGGCGAACATAATCGCTATCGGCAGGGCGTAGCTTTTCTTTTTTGTTTCTGCAGTCATGATATTATGAGGTGATTGTTTTGGTTCGGTTGCTTTTTTGACTTATGATTTTTTAGGCTCATGATTTTTCAGTTCATGGTTGACACGGTTTTTATATTTGAAATACCGCGGCAGGAAACGGAAGTGTCGCAACAAAGTGGGGAAGAACCCATAGTAGCGGCTCATGATTGAGAACCGTTCGCGGAGCGAGGCGAAACGGTTGCGTGTGGTCATACCCTCGTTGAGGTAGTCGATGAGAATTTCGTCAATCATCTGGTTGCGTTTCGACTTCTGCAGACAACGGATACACCACTCGTAGTCGGCAGAGAAGCGATAGCTAAGGTCATAGACACCTGCCACACGGCGCAAAACGATAAACGCCTGATGGCACACCACCATGCCATCTTTAAACGAGTCGAACGAGAGATTGTCGGGGGCGATGAGATGGCGGTCGGCGATGCGTTGGCGATTGGAATCGACGATTTGCGTCTGGCCGTAGATTATTCCGGGAAAATCGTTGTCAAGGGCCGCTTTTGCTATTATGTCGAGGGTGTCGGCAGTATGGAAAGTGTCGCCCGCATTAAGAAAAATCAAATACTCTCCGCGAGCCACCGAGATAGCCTTGTTCATCGCGTCGTAGAGACCGGTGTCGTAGCTTGAGAAGATGCGGGCATCGTTTACGTCGGCTTTCTGCGCCAGCTCGACGGTGTTGTCCGACGACACACCGTCCATAAGGATGAACTCATACAGGCGGCACGTCTGCTCCTCGATGCTCCGAAGGGTGGCGGGAAGCGTCGAGGCGGCGTTGTATGTGACAGTGATAATTGAAAAGAGTGGAGCCATTTTTAGGGGATTGCTATAAAGTGCCTTTCAGAAAAATCAGAGATGATATCTGGAAGATATTTGGCGGGAAAGAGGTGGCAATTCGGGCATTGTAACAGAGTTACTGACAGCCAAATACAAATATAATCCTGAATTTACGAAAGATTTCATTATTGTTGCTGTTAAGTTTGATGGGGAATAAATAGAAATCCCCTTAAACGATTGTCAGGTTGAGAGAACGCGGAGGGTTTCCACGAGTTTGTCGTCGATAGGTTTTTTGATTTTGACGGCTTTCGAGAATGGCACATACACGATTTCATCGTCTCGGATTCCAATCATGACGTTGCGTTGGTCGTCGAGCAGGGCCTCGATAGCGGCGAATCCCATGCGTGAAGCGAGAATGCGGTCGTGGGCAGTGGGCGAGCCGCCGCGTTGGAGATGCCCCAAAATTGACACACGCACGTCGTATTCGGGAAACTCCACCTTGACACGTTCGGCAAGGCCGAGTGCTCCGCCAGTCTCCTTGCTTTCGGCCACGAGTACAATCGACGAGTTTTTGCTCTTGCGGAATCCGCGGCTGATGAATTCGGCGAGCTGGTCGAACTGCGTGGCGTGTTCGGGAATGATAGCCGCTTCGGCACCTGAGGCGATGGCGCTGTTCAGGGCGAGGAAGCCCGCCTCTCGGCCCATCACTTCGATGAAGAACAAGCGCTCGTGGCTCGACGCCGTGTCGCGGATTTTATCGACACATTCCATAATAGTGTTGAGGGCTGTGTCGTAGCCTATTGTGGTGTCGGTGCCGTAAAGGTCGTTGTCAATAGTGCCCGGAAGCCCGATGATGGGGAAGTCGTGCTCAACGGCAAACTGGCGCGCCCCTGAAAGCGAACCGTCGCCACCAATCACCACGAGGGCATCGATTTCGTGCTTCCTGATTGTTTCGTAGGCCTTCTGGCGACCTTCCTGACTGAGAAATTCATCGCTGCGGGCGGTTTTCAGAATCGTTCCGCCCAACTGGATGATGTTCGACACGCTTTTGTTAGTAAATTCCACTATTTCGTCGTCAATCAATCCGCGATAGCCGCGGTAGATTGCCATCACACGGAAACCGTTGAATTTTGCCGCACGGGTCACGGCACGAATTGCGGCGTTCATCCCCGGAGCGTCGCCGCCTGATGTCAGGATACCAATTGTCTTTATTTTTGTCATAGGATATGCATTTAAGGGCGCGGAAACCACACCTCACGTTTGACAACTCAAAGTTATAAAAAATACCGCAATCATCAAAGAAAAGCGAAAAAAATTAATCGAGGCAAAACATTCGTTCGTGTCGGCAAGACCGAGCGAGGCGACATTTTTTTGAAAAAGTATCGGCAAAATAGCATTTTTCCCAAAATAATCGTTAAATTTGCAAATTGATAACTATAGCTTTATTCGTAAACAATTTTTTTGACATATTCCTTGTTATGAAAAAAATATTTTCAACATTGTCAGTCGCCATCCTCATGGCATGGCCTGCCGCCAACGCCGTCGAAGTGGCTAACACAGCCGGAAATCTCAATGCCGCCGGAATCGACCCCAACGAGACAACCCTCACCGTGACCGGCACCATCAACGCCGCCGACTTCGACTACATCTCATCGACGCTCACAAAGCTGACAACGCTCAACCTGTCGGGCGCAAACATCACCGCCTATTCGGGCGACCCCGTGCTTCTCAACCGCGCAAGCTTTGAAGCCAACACTATCCCCGACTATGCTTTCGCCGGAAGCAAGCTCGAGAACGTAACCCTACCGGCTTCAGCCACAGCAATAGCCGAAGGCGCTTTCTCATCGTCGAAACTTAAAAACATCGTCATCCCGGCATCCGTCACATCCATTGGCGACGCCGCTTTCGCCAACTGCGACCAGATGCTTGCGATATCCATTCCCGCTAACGTCGAGTCGCTGGGCAAGAACCTGCTCCGAGGATGCGATGCCCTCAACACTTTTGACGCTGCGGCATTCACCGGCAACCGTCTCCCCGACGGCATTTGTGCCGACTGCCCGTCGCTCGCTTCAGTGACTCTTCCCCCGGTGATGATGGCCGAAATAGGCGACGAAGCTTTCGCCGGATGCTCCGCCCTCACCGAAATCCAGCTCCCTTCGCTCGTGGAAATTATCGGCGACCACGCCTTTGAAGCCTCCGGACTCACACGAATCGATTTCGACGACTACGGCAATCTCTCGACAATAGGCGATTGGGCCTTCGCAAAATGCGACGCCCTCACCACCGCTATCCTCCCCGAAGGATGCAACGACATAGGCGAAGGCGCTTTCTTTGGCTCAGCCCTCGAATCTTTCACCGCCGCCACCTACAACACCAAAGTGAGCGACTATATGCTTACCGGCGCAAACAAGCTTTCTCCCGAAGGGGTGCTCCCAGAAGGAGTGACCACCATCGGCCGTTATGCGTTTGCCGGATGGGATCAAATCACCGACTTCACCCTTCCCTCAACAATCAACTACATCGACGACAACGCCTTCGAAGGATGGACATCGCTGCAAAACCTATATGCCAACTCGCTTTCGACGGTTCCCGCGCTCGGCGAGAACGTCTGGGAGGGCGTTGACCAACCCTCCGCAACCCTCGTGGTTAAAGAGGAACTAGTCAACGACTTCCTCGCTGCCGAGCAATGGCAGCTCTTCCATATCGACACCACCGGAGTGGTGGCTGTGACAGCCGACGGCAACAATGCCGCCAACGTTAAGGCCCGTTTCGAAGGGCTCACATTAGTGATTGAAGCCCAAAGCGACATCGCCACCGTGGGAGTGTTCGACACCGAAGGACGCAAATACGCCCTTGCGCAGCCAGCCGCCGCGGCCTATCGCCTCGACACATCTGAATGGTCGTCGCCCATCTACATCATCGCCGTGCGGCTCGCCGACGGTTCAGAAGCCAACTTCAAGCTCGCACGCCGCTAACCACTCACCCCCAGCGCATTCATGGGCAAAAACAAACTGAAGAAATTCAGGGATATGGAAACGTTCGATTGCGTTTTCCAATGTCCGTTTGCGCAGCTCAAAGCCGACGGTTTTCCTTTGAAAGGCAAATGGGCCAGCCATTTCGGAAACGATAACCCCATCGTGGTGGAGTTGGGTTGCGGTAAAGGCGAATACACCATCGGGCTAAGTCGGCGCTACCCCGACCGCAACTTCGTCGGCATCGATATCAAGGGCGCGAGAATGTGGACAGGAGCCTCCCAAGCCCACCGCGAACAGCTCGCCAACGTGGCATTCCTCCGCACAAGCATCGAACTCATTCCTCACTTCTTCGGCGCAGGCGAAGTGAGCGAGTTTTGGATAACGTTCCCCGACCCGCAAATGAAAAAATCGTCGAAACGGCTCACGTCAACCCGCTTCCTCGACCTATACCGACAAGTGTCGGGCGACAACCCCGTTGTCAACCTGAAAACCGACAGCCCGTTTCTTTACACCTACACCCGACGGCTCGTAATAGCCAACGGACTGGAATTGCTCGACGACACGCCCGACCTTTACGCCACCCACATCGGCAACGACATCCTATCAATCCGCACTTTCTACGAGCAGCAATGGCTCGACCGCGGACTATCAATCAAATATCTCCGATTCGTGCTCAACCACTCGACTCCGCTCGTCGAAATCGACGACTCCGACATTGAGCGCGACTCCTATCGTAGTTTCTCCCGAGGACAGATTCAACAGCCTCATCTTTTCAACCGTGAACAATAATCACTTTTCATAACAACTTAAATCAAATCATTATGTCAAATGTAATCCAAGGTTTATACTACACAGAATCGCACGAATACGTGCGCGTGGAAGGAAATACGGGCTTTATCGGCATCACCGACTATGCCCAGCACGAACTCGGCAACGTGGTCTATGTCGATCTCCCCGAAGTTGACGACGAAGTGAACGCCGGCGAAGAATTCGGCGCCGTAGAAAGCGTGAAGGCCGCTTCCGACCTCATCTCGCCCGTAAGCGGAACAGTGGTGGAAGTGAACGAAGCCCTTATCGACAAACCCGGGCTCATCAACGAGAATCCATTCGAGAACTGGATTATTAAGGTAGAACTCTCCGCGCCGAACGAGCTCGACGAACTTCTTAACGCCGACGAATACGCCAGCCTCCTTGAAGGATAAACCTTATTTCCCAAGGTGCTAAATTAATAATGCATTATGCATTCCCAATTGACGAAGGTTTTGATGCCTTCGGCATCGCGAACCGCCCTGCGGGCGACATTCGCTTCAAAACTTCGTCGATTGAACTCATAATTGACGAAGGTTTTGATGCCTTCGGCATCGCGAACCGCCCTGCGGGCGACATTCGCTTCAAAACTTCGTCGATTGCTCCGCAATTTCTAACTCATAATTGACGAAGGTTTTGATGCCTTCGGTATCGCGAACCGCCCTGCGGGCGACATTCGCT
>CADBML010000055.1 GCA_902795825.1 uncultured Bacteroidales bacterium | reverse complement strand
TGCAAAAATTGTCACGCCCACAGGCATCCAAAACGACGATTGGGCGATAATCATCGGCACGACACCCACGGCCGTGGTGGCAGTCGTGAGAAATATGGGCACCATCCGCCGGCTTCCCGCCGCTCTTGCGGCCCGCTTCACGGCGGCGTTGTATTCGTCGCGCGTGAATCCGGGATTGTTCCCGACGAATTGCGCCATCAACTCGTTGGCATGCTCGAAAATGAGGATTTCGTTTCGCATGATTATGCCCATGAGGGTGATGAACCCGAAAATAGAGGTCAATCCGAGTGTGCGGTCCATGATGCCTAAACCCACAAGAGCTCCAGGGAGGCTAAGCGAAATCGCCACCATGCAGATAGTTGTGATGCCGTATTTCCTGAAGTTGAAGAGGATGAAAAAGAAAATTATAATCATGGCAATTCCCACACCTGAGAATATCTGCGGAAGCGCTTCGTTGCCGTATTCGATTTCACCGCCCACTTCGCTCCTCACGCCTTGAGGCATTTTGACTTCGTCCATCATTTTGGCGATGCGTTGTTCGACCGGTGCGGCGTAAACGCCTTGTGCGAACTGTCCGGTCACGGTGATGCAGCGTTCGCCTCCGCGGCGCATTATCCGGCTTTCACTCCAGTCAGGAGTCACTTTGGCGATTTGGCGAAGCGGCACGGTTCCTGTGGCAGAATGACCATCGGAAACAATTTGCGATAGTCCTGCCGACAACTCTGCCATGGGCGTGGCAACGCTGAGGTTTTCGAAGTCGGAGAATGTCATGTCGGAATCATCTTTGACAACGATAGGGATTTCGTAGTCATTTTCCCAAATTTGACCTATGCGGAGAGAATTGCTCGTGGTGGCTAATGCAAGGGCGGCTGTCGTGCGTGTGATTCCCAGTTGAGCAGTCGTCACAGGGTCAAGTTCGACATTGACGATTGGCTGTGGCTGAAAGAAGTCGGTGTGAACCCATTCGATTTCGGGCATAGGCCTCATTTTTTCCATAAGCCGTTCGGCGGCGACATGGAGAGAGTCGAGGTTTTCGCCATAGTAACGATATTCAAGCTCCTGCACTTCAAGGAAGTCGAGGCGTTTGAAGCGGACGTAAGCTTCAGGAAAGGCCTCGCTCAGAATGGGCTGATACTCGGAGAGAACGTCGAGAGTGGCGTTTTGCGACGTAGTGTTCACAATAAATTGCGCATAGTTTCTGCCGGCCATTTGTGGCGCATAGGTGGTCTGGAAACGTGGCGAAGAGCAACCAATGAAGCTCGTGACGCTTTTCACACGCTCATCAGAAAGAATAACATTCCTTACCGAATCCGCTACAGTGCGGGTGTCGTTGAGCCCTTTCCCGTCGGGAAGGAAAATCTCAATGGCAAACTGGTCGCGGTCGGCATACGGGAATAGCCTGATTTTCAATGAGGGAACGATTAAAGCCGACAATGCGACAAGGGCGATTCCGCACGCAATCGTAGCCCAGGGATGCTTGAATATGATGTCGAGTGCCCGGTCGTAGATGCGTTGAATGCGGTCGGTTGCCGATTGTCCGTTTTTTTTGACAGTTTCCGGCTTGATAATCAACACCTCAAGGAAAGGAATTACCGTCACGGCCAACGCCAGCGACACCATGAGATTAATAGTTATTGTCCATGGGAACTCTTCGAGCGCATCGTGGAAAGCGCCTTTCATGGTGAACAACAGCGGGTAGAATATGGCGCAGATACATATAGTGGCGAGCATCATGGGCATGAAATATTGTCGAGCCGAATCGACAGCGGCGCGTTTCGGCTCATAGCCTTTGCGAATATACTCAAGATATCCGTCAATCACGACAATCGAGTTATCGACTATCATTCCCAGCACAACGATCAGTCCCGCCAACGTGACAATGTTCAGCTCGATGTTCATCATGTTCATGATGGCGACGGAGATGAACGTGCTCAATGGGATGGTGATAGCCGCCACAATCGCAGAGCGGATAGGGAATAGCACCATCATCACAAGGATAATGATTGCCATTGAAATCAGCAAGTCGCGGAGAAAGGAGCTTATGCTGTCGGCGACAACCTTGGGTTGGTCGGCAATCCGTGAAATACTCACGTCGTCGGGGAGTGATTCATGCCGGTATTCGTCGATTATCCTGTCGACATCTTTTCCGTAAGCCACGATGTTGTTTCCAGCCGACATTTCGAGCGAAAGGAGCACGCAAGGATTTCCGTTTTGCTCGATGTAGCTGTCGGTCATGTCGTACTCGCGCTTGATTTGGGCTATGTCTCTGACCCTTACGCTTTTGCCGGTTGAAGACTCGTTGAAAATAATGAGATTGGCAACTTCTTCCTCGCTGTTTTCGGTGGGGGCGAGGTGAACGGGCATCACTTGGTCGGAGTCGGTGATGCTTCCTGCCATAGTTGTAATCCCTTGCCCTTGACGTTTGGCGAAAAGTGCCTGTTGTCCTATTCCGTAGGCTTGAAGGCGTTGACGGTCGATATATAAGCTGATTTGCTCTTTGTGCTCTCCGTATTGCCTGACATTTGCCACAGAGGGCACTCTCCTAAGCCGGTCGGATAATTGGTCGGCGTAAGATTGCAGCTCGCGGTAGCTTCGCTCGTTGCTTTCGATGGCGATGAGCAGGGCTGATGTGTTTCCGAAGTCGTCGTTCGCCAACAACGCCAACACCCCGAGCGGCAACGTCTGCTTGAAAGAGGCCAGTCCATGCTTTATTTTGCTCCAAACCTCATCCTTGTTGTTGACATTGTCGTTGAGCTGCACTTTGACAATGCACATTCCGTTTTGGGACGTGCTGGAAGTCTTATTGCGATTGACTTCACCGTAGGTGAATAAATAGCGTTCGAGAGGAATTGTCACCTGCTGTTCGACTTCTTCCGAAGTGGCTCCGGGATAAACTGCCACGACAATGCCTTGCCGGATTGTGAACTGAGGAAATTCATCTTTAGGCATCTCGTACATGCCGAAGATGCCCAATGCGAAGAAAATCAAAACAATCAGAAGGGTGATCGAATAATGGGTGAGACACCACTTGATGAGCGACGGTTTCTTTTCCATAGTTTCAGAAAACCACTTTTGTGCCTTCGCTTAGTTTTTGATAACCTTCTACGACAATGCGTTGCCCTGCTTTAAGCCCCGAAGTGATGGCTATTCTGTTTCCGGCCGTGTGACCAATGGCAACGGGAGTTCTGTGGACTAATGAGTCGTTGCCGATGCTCCATACGAAAAGTTTGCCTGAGGCGTTTTTCTGCACCGCTGTGAGCGGTAGGGAATAATCGCCTCCGTCGCCGACGTTAGAGGCGCTGTGGAAAGTGACGTTGGCAACCATTCCGGGAAGTAATGTCCTTTTGGGATTCTTGACATTGATTCGGATGTCGTAGGTGTGGGTGAGGGCATCGGCGGATACTGATTTCTCAATTCGTCCGCCTTGTGTTGATAGATTGACGGCTTCAACGAAAACCGACGAAGGTGTGTTTGCGTTGATGTCGCCGATTTCGCCCTCAGGAATCGACACCTTTATTTTGACGGTGTTCACATCAAGAATAGAGAGGACCGCTTGCGACGGCATGGCCGTTTCTCCGGCGTTGACATTGATTCGCCCGACTACTCCGCTCACGGGCGCAATGAGCCGGCAATCGGCTACGTTTTTGCGGGCTATGGCGAGTTGGGATTTTGCTTGGGCCACTTTGCTCTGAATCTCAACCCACTGGATTTCGGGAAGCGAACCGTTGTCGTGAATCTTTGAATAACGGGCGAGAGCGTCGTTGGCTTGAGCCATTTGAGCCTCTGCTCCGGCGAGAATGTTGCGCGCCTGAGTGCCGTCGATTGTCGCCAATAGTTGCCCCCGACCGACGGATTGACCTTCGCTGACATACACTTTATTTACTAAACCCATGCCAGTGAAACTGACGGCGGTCGATTTGTTTTCCTCCACGATGCCCACATAAGCGACATCTTCCAGTTGTGAGCCAGCCGTGACGGTTTCCGTCTTTACGCGGGTGGGCTGTTTGACTTTTGCCCGTTCGTCGGTGGAGCACGCCACGAACGAAGCAATCGCGATTGTTAGTAATAATATCTTTGCTTTCATTATAGTCACTTGATTATGATTAGAGCTTTTATCGAAATTCACTCACGTCAAAATCATTTTACAAATTTGGCAATTATTTCTTTGTCATTATTGTTCATATTGGTGTAAAATATGGTCATATTTTCGCCTTTTTGGTTGATTATTCTCCTGAATGATGCTTTTTCTTGCCGAAATCAGAAAAAATAGCCAAATTTGCACACAAATCACAGAAAATGGTTAAGCATATTGATCCAGAACTTAAACATATAGCGGATGTTGATAAAGACGACTTTGACGTAGATGTCAATTTGCGTTATCTTGACGAAGACTTGGTGATTATCGACAACGTGAAGGTGTTGTCGGAGCCCGACGTTGCTCGGCTGAAGATGAATGCGGTGGCTTTCTGCGGCGCAGGTAAGGCCACTTTTGACTTGAATGGAAAAAGGGTCCTTTTTCAGAAAGGAGATGTCTTCATTTGTTCGCCAAATGTGGCGTTGTGCAATTTCATGGTCAGCCCCGACTTTCAATTCCACATTATTTTTGTTTCAACGCGAATGATGCAGGCTGTGCTGCGCGACAAGATCCACTTGTGGAACGAGTTGATTTATTTGCGTCGCGTGTATGTGGTGAAGGCTGGTCCGACGATGCTCCGATACATGATGCTTTTCGGCGAGTTGATGAACGTCGTTCTGACGGAAGAGTCGATATCTTACCGTAATGAGGTGTTAATCTCACTGTTGCGGGCCACTTTCCTCGGGATGGCGGGGATTGTCCAACAAAATGATATGTCGATAAGGACACAGCGCCGCAACAGAGCGCAAACCGTTTTTCAAGATTTTCTCGTCATGTTGGATAAAACTCCGTTGCATAGCCGTTCGGTGGGATACTATGCCGACGAGCTTTGTGTTACGCCAAAATATTTGTCGATGGTTTGTAAGACAAATTCCGGTCGAACCGCCGGGGATTGGATTGCCGAGCGTGTGTCGGAAGACATCCGGTATTATCTTGAGCAAACGGATTATTCCATTAAAGAGATATGTGATATTCTGCGTTTCCCTAACACGTCGTATTTCGGGAAATATGTGAAATCGGCTTTCGGACTGACCCCGGGCAAAATGCGTAACAAATAGAAGTATCTTCCAAATATCATCTCTGAATTTTCTGAAAGGCAAGTTATAGAAGCCCCATAATAGATAGCCACTTAAATGATACGTTGACATGAAAAAAATCACGTTTATAGTTAACCCGGTGTCGGGCGTGAAGTCGAAGGCAAAGTTGCTCGACCGGATTCGGGAATTGATGCCCTTAAAAGATTGTGAATGGCGAATGGTCACGACTGAAAGTCCTGGTCATGCGACGGAGTTGGCTGCTCAAGCCGCGTCGTCGGGGTCGGATGTGGTGGTGGCTATAGGTGGTGACGGCACGGTCAATGAAGTGGCTCGTGGTCTGGTCGGTTCGTCAGCGGCTTTGGGCATTATCCCTTTCGGAAGTGGCAACGGCCTTGCCCGCGACCTCGGTGTGCCAATGAAGCCCGAAGAGGCGTTGTCGTATATCCTTGATAATGTCAACCTGTCGAACCGGATAGATTGTTGCATAATCAATGGAGAAAAATATTTCTGCACGGCAGGTGTCGGCTACGATGCCCGCGTCAGCGCAGACTATGCGCGTAGAAACAAAGAAGGACATCGCGGACTCATCACATACGTGCGTGCGGCCGTAAGGAAATGGTTCGAAAACAAGACACGCCGAATAACCATGAGCATCGATGACACCACCAACGTTGAGGTCGATTCATTGTTGGTGACATTCGCCAACGCTTCGCAATACGGAAACGACGCGTTTATCGCTCCGCGTGCGTCGATGCGCGACGGGCTGATTGATGTGGTGGTGGTCAAGCCGATTTCGCTTTGGAGCGTGCCTCGGTTGGTAGTGCAGTTGTTTCGCAGATGTGTTGATAAGAACAAGCATGTCGAAGTTTATCGTGCTAAAAAGGTGATTTTGACGACCGCGACCGACGAGCCGTTCCATTACGATGGAGAAAACGGACAGCCTTCGTCGCGGTTTGAAGTGGAAGTATGCCCCGCCGCATTGAATGTGGTGGGGGAGTAGTGAGCATCTCACAGTTAAGCTTGAATTAAGGGTTGTTCGGGTTGTATGTTGTCTTGGAGATAATTCACCTCAAGGTGTTTTGTCTTTACGTAAAAAATGTCTATTTTTGCAAAAAAGAAATCACTTAATATTACGAGAATGAAAAAGATTTTAATTTGCGCCATGATTGCCGCCTCGATGTTAGTGTCGGGTTGCGGTAGTGATGAACCTGGCAACAACGGAGGCGGAGGTGGCGGCTCATCGAAAAAAGTGAAAAGTATCACAAAAAACTACAAGCTCACAGTTTCGGATGATTTG
>CADBML010000054.1 GCA_902795825.1 uncultured Bacteroidales bacterium | reverse complement strand
TCGACGACTGGATGGACCGCTATTCCATAATCATCGACATGGGCAACTCCCTGCCCCCTATCGACGAACAGCTGAAAACGCCGCAGCACCTGATCGAAGGGTGCCAGTCGCGCGTATGGCTCAATGCCGAACTCATCGACGGCCACATCCAATTCACCGCCGACAGCGACGCAATCATCGTCAAAGGCATCATCTCGATGCTCGTCCGAGTGCTCAACGGCCACACCCCCGCCGAAGTCCTCGACGCCGACCTATATTTCATCGACCGGATCGGCCTTGCCGAACACCTCTCGCCCACCCGCTCAAACGGCCTTTTAGCGATGGTGAAGCAAATCCGCGCCTACGCCCTCGCCTTCAAAGTCAAAGAAGAGTTATAACAAACTACAATATCGGTGTTTTTCAACAATTTAAGCCGAATGGTTGTGAGATATGGCAAGTTATGATTTGCTATAAGTTGCCATAAGTCCAAAAAATATCGAGTTATGGCAAGTTATAACACTAAAGAAAGCCGGTTGTCTATTGTTGTAATCGTTGTCTGATGGAGTCTCGTGGTTTCTGACACAAGAACATAAGCACAAAAGTTTGCCTCCGGCACGACCGTTCCCGTAGTCGGAGGCTCTGCCTCCGAAGTAGCCGCGGCTGATTCACATCTGCCAGTAAGAGGATTTTGGTGGATATCCGCAAGAAAGCCCACCTTGCTTAATGCTGTCAGCAAGCGTGAGATGGATGATTTGGGGTTTAACGCTGAGGGGAAGGGCTGTCAGGTTTCGTCTATGTCAAACTCGGCGCCACCCATGATCTCGCGGTTCACCACGCGCTTCTTGTCGCGCTGGATTTCCACATTCTGAGTTATAAGCTCTTTGGTGGCTCGGGCATGTTTGACGTTCTTGACGGCGATTTGGCCGGCAGTCTTGTCGGACGTGTTGAGCGAGATAGTTCCCATTCCGAACAGCCGTTGCCATAAGCTTGCGGAATATGAGATGTCGATAATGCGGTAAAGCCGTATTTCTTCGTCGCGGACGCTCAGGAATCCGCTGGTCACGAAGAAGCGGTCGTCGGTAAGCTCATACACTGTGAAAGTCCACGGCAGACCGATGCAATTTCTCTTCCTGTCGCGCCACAAGGAGCCCTCGTGCGGCTTTGCCGATTTAAACGCTATTACGACACAAATGATAAGAATTGCGACAACCACCGCCGCCACGATAATCGTTATTGTCAATGCGCCCATTGGTAAACGTGTTGATTGTTAATTTGTCCACAAAGGTAAATCATTTACTCGAAAACTCCAAACAATGCGTGTTTATTTCCCGTCGCTTCGCAGTGCGCCCAGCCATCAAAGAAGATCACAACCGCCACAAACGCCGCATCAATCAATTGAAGCACTGAAGTTTAGCACTATTATACTCATTCATTTATGCGCCGAAAATTGTTTTTATTTGTCTGAAACCGCCCCAAAACACCCCGATTTAGAGAAATAAAGCACTTTAATTCTCTAAATCTGCAAAAATTTACCGCTTCCAGAGAAATAAAGATTTTTATTTGTCTGAATCGACACTTTTTTATACCTTTGCAGAGAAATAAAAATTGTTTTATGGGTATTATTGGACGCAAAAATGAGATCAAGGAGCTGGAACGGATTTATAGTTCCGACCATTCTGAGTTTGTGGCCGTATATGGTCGTAGGCGAGTTGGAAAAACTTATTTGGTGAAAGAGGTCTTTAAAGACAGGATGACATTCTGGCACACCGGATTATCGCCTTACGACCGCGAAAAAAAATTTCTTCTTCGTGACCAATTACAAACATTCTATTATTCGCTCCAAGATTACGGATTGACGGGCGCAAGTTGCCCTAAATCATGGCTTGAGGCATTTCGCCTTTTGGAAAAACTGTTGGTTCAAAAAGACAATGGCGGACGGCAAGTGGTGTTTATTGACGAATTGCCGTGGATGGACACAGCACGTTCCCGATTCATACCTGCATTAGAACACTTCTGGAATGGTTGGGCCGCACGTCGCGACAACATTATGCTCGTTGTCTGCGGTTCGGCAACATCATGGATAGAGGACAATCTGATAAACAGCAAAGGCGGTCTATATAACAGGCTGAATCACAAAATTAAGCTTTATCCTTTTACACTGGGCGAATGTGAGGATTATTTTCGGAGCAAAGAGATTCAAATGAGCCGTTACGATATTGCTCAGACATATATGGTGTTTGGCGGAATACCCCATTACTTGAGTTTGTTTGAGAAAGGTTTCAGCGCCTCGCAAAATATTGACAAGCTACTTTTTGAAAAAAATGCGAAACTTAAGGATGAATTTGACCGACTTTTTGGCTCGCTTTTTAAGAACAAAGAGGAGCACGTCAAAGTAGTTAAGTTGCTGGCTCAGCGCAGGGGTGGCTACACTAGAAGAGAGATTTTGAGCAAGACCGGCATTAAAGACGGAGGCGGTGCGTCGGAAATATTAAACGGGTTGTTGGCAAGCGATTTCATTGCGGCATACGTGCCTTTTGGTGAGAGCAGAATTGAAAAATATAAATTGACCGACGCCTTCTGCACGTTTTATCTTAACTTCATAGAAAGCCACAAAAAAAACGACCCGGAGTATTGGCAGAAGAACAATCGAACACCGCAATTAAACACATGGCGAGGTTATGCGTTTGAGGATTTGTGCTTTTCCCACATTTTGCAAATTAAACGCACTCTGGGCATTGCAGGAGTAAGCTCAACCGAGTCGGCTTGGATTGTTGAAACGCCCGAAAAGAAACATCAGATGGATATGATAATTAACCGTTCGGATAATGTGGTGAATTTGTGCGAAATTAAATTCTATGGCGACTCTTTTGTGATTGACAAACGGTATGATTCAGTCCTACGCTCAAGAGTCCAAACACTAATCAACCAAATTCCAAAAAAAATGACTGTTCATCTAACAATGATCGCATCATTCGGACTAAGGCATAACGAATATAGCGGACAAATTCAAAGTGTCGTTACTCTTGACGACCTATTCTTGTGATTTAGGATACTTCCGGTCGATTTCTGCGATTTCAAAACCACATTCAAAGAACACTTAAAGAACACTTAAAGAACGCTTAAAGAAGGTCCGCCAAGAATTTGCATTCAAGTTGATTTTTGTCGTTTTGTGATTTTTTTTGTAACTTTACACGTTTTAATAAATAACAATGTTTCATCCCTATTTCAAATAGCACCATGACACTGCGCAAATTCCTTGTAATAATAATGGCAATGGCTTGCATTGCAGCCAATTCAGCCAATTATCTCGTATCAACGTCGGCAACGACTGCCGGAGCGACAATCACTCATAAAGGGCAAACGTACACCGTCGGCACCACCGCATTCGCCTCGATTAAGGCGTTAATGGCCGCGTCGCCGGCTGCGAACTCCACCGTCAATGTCCTTGCCGGAACCTACGCCGACAACGTAACGATTAACGTCGCCGGACTGACGTTCCTCGGACCGAACGCCTACATCGACAAACGCGCACAAACGCGCAACTCTAATGCGACCATCACGGGTGTGATCACCGTCAATGCCGACAACACAACCATCAACGGTTTCTATATCAAGGAGTCGGGCCAGATTAAGAATACCGCCGCCACTAACACCGCACCACTATCGGGTTTCACGTTCATCTACAATGTTGTCAACAATCCCTCTGTGGCCCGCGATGCCAACGGCTCAAATGCGGTCATCCTGCTCGGCACGCCCGTCAGCAACGCTAACGCAAATGCCGACTCATCGCAAAAGCGTTACCAAAAAGTGACTATTGCCCACAACATCTTCTCGAAAAACGAAGGAACAACCGACCCCGCTTGGGTGACGATCTCCGGCGGCTATGGTTCGGCAATGAAAATCATCGACAACAAGTTCACCGAAGGAGGAACAGCCATCAACATCTGCAACTCCCGCGGCACTTACGACATCCTGAACAACAACTTCGCCAAAATAGGCAACAACAATATCAACGAAACGACTAAAGGAGACTTCGCAATCCGCCTCTACCGTAACGCTTACGCCGGAACCACCGTGTTCAACATCAAAAACAACGACTTCAACAACTGCTCGGGACAACAGACGCTCTACCCCTGCATCCGTTTCTACTGCGGCACTACCGACAGCGAAAATTTCGTCACTCCGAAGAATTGCTCGGTCAATTTGAACTACAACTCTTTCCGCTCAAAGACACAAATCCACGCCGACTATAACTACGTTTATTATATCGACGCGGCCGCAACGAACGCGGTGAAGCACGATGTCCGTTTCAACACTTTCGACAATTCCTACTACGCAATCGCGAAAACCAACTCGGTCTATGACACTACAAACCTCGGCTACCGCTTCGGCGACAACACAGGGCTAATCACCCCCTCGAAAGCCACATTCGGAACTTGGCGCGGAGCCACCTCGCTCGGCGCGGTGACTATCATCCAAAGTTGGGACATTGACGACGAGACAGGCGATATCTACACCGTGCAGGTAATGGGCGACACCGAAAAAGCGCAGTTCAAAAGCACCTACGGCGACCCGTCGGGATTGAAACTTACGCGCCTCAACTCAAGCGGCACGATTATCTCGAAGATGAATGTAGTCTATGCCGGTCACGGCTCGCAAATGTCGGTGGGTCGCATCGGAGGAAAAGTGTATGTGTTTCTCGGCGGAAAGGCTGCATTGAACTCGTCGGGAACGGAAATGATTTCCCATGCCGTCACATGGTTCCCCTGGGTGGGCGGCGCTACTGTCAACTGCAACGGTTCCACGACATTCACTTATAGCAGCAAAACTTACAACATCACATATTTCCATCCCGACGGGTTGAGCGGCTCGAATGACTACCCCGCTGTGGATAACGAAAACCGCCTGTTCTGCACACGCACATCATCTTCTAATTATAACTACTATTGGGTCTATGACCTCGACGACGTGATTGCCAACGGCACAAACGCCACGCCCCTTCGTAAACTCACCGTCACCAAGAAAACCGACCCCACTTCAGTGTCGGGCGACAGCGGCTACAACACTTGGGACCACCAGGGCTACTGCATCCACGGCGACTACATCTATATGCTCGAAGGCGTGTCGCGCGTCAATGCGGCTGCCGTAAGCAGCAAGCCGACTGTTTTCTTCCATGTTTACAACTGGCGCACAAAGGCATTCGCTTACCGCCAACAAGTCACCAATTCTACGCTTAACGGATTGTCGAATCTCGGCGAGCCGGAAGGCTGCAAAGTTCACCGTGCATCCGACGGTCACGCAAATCTGATTTTCGCGATGGCCGACGGAGCTGTAGGCGCACGAAAAGCCTATTTCTACAAGTTAGTGCCTAAGAAAGAAACCTATACCCTTCCTTCCGCCGCCGCCACGGTAAACAAAGAGTCGCTGGAATTTTCTTCCGCAACACTCACCGCCGTAAGCAAAACAGTCAAACTAACCAACACGTGCCTCACCGGCGACTGGACTTTCACCCTCTCCGGTGCCAATGCGACAAACTTCTCCGTTTCCTCAACAAGCGCCACGCCTCTCGACGCGACCACGACGGTCACCGTAACATATACGCCTACTGCCGATGCAGCCACCCACACGGGCTATCTCCGCTGCTCGTCGCCGCTCCTCACTGACATCGTCATTCCCTTGACCGGAACATATTCGGGCTATTCCCCAACAGAACCGGCAATAACCGCATCGCCCACGTCAGCGTCTCTCTCCGCGGTGGTCAACACTACAGCCACTAAAGCGATAACCATTACCGGAGCCAATCTCTCTTCGGGAATCGCGCTTGCTCTATCCGGCACTAACGCCGCGATGTTCAGTCTCTCCACTTCGTCGCTCGGCACTTCGGGCGGCTCAGTCACCGTCACCTACGCCCCAACCGCCGTAGGCTCTCACTCAGCCACTCTCACAGCCACGTCAGGCACAGTCAGCACGACCGTGGCACTGACAGGAACGTCCTCCGCCGCTCCTGTGCCCACCATCACCGCATCGGCAGCGTCGCTGTCGTTCTCCGCCAAGGCTGAATCGACAGCCACTAAGTCGGTGACTTTCACAGGAGCGAACCTCGCGGGCAACATCTCGCTCGCACTTTCGGGTGCGAACGCCTCGCAGTTCTCGCTCTCCGCTTCGTCGCTCGGCACTTCGGGCGGCTCCG
>CADBML010000053.1 GCA_902795825.1 uncultured Bacteroidales bacterium | reverse complement strand
GTGGCTCGGGGAGATGCCGAAGCGGGTGTTGCCTGAAAGGCAGTCCGCGGTGGCCAAGCCATCGGCACTCGACCCAATTAGGAATTGTGAAGCAATCGGCGAAGTTTTGAAGCGAATGTCGCCCGCAGAGCGGTTCGCAAAGCCGAAGGCATCAAATCCTTCAAATCAAATCCTTCGTCAATGTGGAATGAAGAATTTGGTTGCCCGAAAAAGGTTGACTCTTGTTGTACTTATGTCTGTTTTTGTTGACTTTCCGCTTTGAGGGAAGTCCTGTTTCGGCAAACCGCCGACTCTTTGCTTTTGTGACGTGCAAATAAAGATTTGAAGATTTATAAATCTAAAATTCAAAAAAAATACGCAATATATTTGCACACGCACGGATTTCTCGCTAACTTTGTGTTTGGAAAGGATTCGCCCATCGAGTGACGCGTATGTATTTCCAGTTTTGAAAAGCCACATTTCACGCCCCCGATTCTCACTCCCTCGTTTAAACATTCACTAAAGGGTCTTTCTGTGTTTACTGAAAGGCAATCAATAGAAAGCCTCTAAACAACTGACAATCAAAATTATTTATTAACTGTTAAACGCTTTTTTATGAAAACTCACAAAGCCTCGGCTAAACAAACTTGGCGGAGTTGCACATCTTCCGCCATTCAAATTCAGAAGGAAGCCGCCACTGTGGTTTCCATTGTCGCCGACTTCTGCGACAAGTACAATCTCTCCGGCTCCGCCGTCATCGGCGGAGGCGAAATCTTCTCGTCAGTTATCATTGGCAACACTACGTTAAACTCCATTCTCATTGGCGAAGCCGCCGAGAAAAACAAGCAATTCCACAAAGCCGCCGAATTATCTATCTCCAAAGAAATCGACACCTCGCTTTACCATTTCAATTTCGAGGAACTTCGGCAGCTCAACATCGACTCCGAAAAGAAATACGACGATGTCCTCGGAAAAAAAATTATCACCGAAATAAACAATCGCTTAGCCGAAGATATTTTCGACGACGAACCGGAAGCGTACTAGGCTTGCGTCAGGCACCATGCCACGACATCACTCAAAAAAGGGCGGCTCCATTGTAGGAGCCGCCCTTTTTTTTGTTGACACTTGCGGATTTACACAATGTCGAGAGCAATGGCGGTTAACGCACAACCACTTTCGAGGAACGGACAGTGCCGTCGCTCATGCGGTCCACACGAATCATCACCTGTCCGGCGGCAGGAGATGCCAACCGCTGACCGCGAAGATTGTAATAGACCGATTCCACCGGCATTGCCGTCGAAGGAGAGGCCACGATCGGCTCCACTTCAGTGGCGGGCATGCCGAAGCGGTAAGCGTTAACTAAGTTGCCCGATACATTCTGATAAATCATCGCATACGTGCCGTCGTCGCTCACACGGGCAGTAATCGACTGGAAGAGAGCCGAGCTCGAAGGCGTTATTGATTCCGATTTTTCAGCTACGACTTCGTCGCTGCCAAGTTCGTGGATGGTGAAGCCGTCGGAATATTTTCCTGTTGTGCCTGTAGGCTCGACAAGATACGTCTTGTCGCCGAGAGTGAACACATCGAAACCATCGATTGTGGTGCGGCTCAACGCTTTTATTGTGACATTTGCATTACCGCGATTGCGATAAACAAATGCCGAAACACCGTGAGATTCGATGTCAGCAATGGTCGAATAGCGCGGTTGAGCAATACTGGTCGTGCCGTTTGAGATGTGCTTTTCGCCCATTCCATGTTCAACAGCCGTTGCCGACACTTGCGCGCCGTTGGCGATTTTGAATATCGCGGCTTTTTCATTTGCCGACGGGGTCAGGCACCAATATGCGCCTGCCGACGACATGACGTTGCCCACGATTCGCCCGGATGCGTCAAGACGAGCAGCTGTCACACCGTCAGGCATTGTGAGCGTCAGAGTGTGCTGAGTGCCGTTAGGCTCAATAATAACCCAATTGTAACACGAACCGACTCCGCCGAGACCCTTATTGACAACGATGTTTCCAGCGTCATCTGATGTAATGGCTGTGCCCAGTCCGCTGACTGTCGCATACGTAGATTTGTTGCCGTTGGCATCGTAGCGATAAATGACACCGGCTGTTTTGTCAGCAATGTAGGCACAATCGCCATAGGCTGTCGAGAAACGGCCGTCATTTACTCCTGACACGTCAGTTGACTTCATCTTTTGCTCAAACACAAATTTCTCTGGATCGATTAACTTGTTGCATTTGCCAGTGACGGAAATTGTGACATTCGATGCGCCTGCAGCCGAGATGGTAATGGTGGCTGAGTGGGAACCGGTGGCTGTGGGAGCGTATGTCACATAGTTGCGTCCGCCTTCGGGAGTCATCGACGTTTTAAACAGGCGGAACATCGAAGCGTTTGCACCGGAGAGAGCGACGGAAATGTTGCCTGAGAGGTTTGCGCCCGTCACGTCGAATGCCGCGGGGGCAGTTTTGCCCTCGGTCACTTCAAGGCTGATTGACGCGGGAGTGACGGAAAGAGCGGGAGCGTCGGGGTCACCGTCGATTGTCGGGGTGATAGCCGAAGGACTGCCGCATTTGAAGTATGCGATGCCCTGATTGTGGACGAGCACCCACATTTCCACACCTTTGTCGCCATCCACATGAGTGCAGATTGATGTCGAGAAGGAAGTGTTTCGTGTTGAGCCTAATCCGGCCGAGGGATATACGCCGATTTTTTCGGCTTTAGCCCATCCGTTGGTAGCGTCGAAAAGCACAGCCTTGCCGCCCATAAGGTTGTTGCCTGCTTCTGTTTCCGACTTATAGTCGGTAGCCAAGCCATAGGATGTGCCCTTATAGGTGAAAGCGGTGAAGCAGTTGCCCCGGTTTGTGGTAAGCACTTCTTGATTGAGGGTTGCCCGGGCGCGTCCGTTTTCTTGGAAGAGCGTGGGCAGGTAGTTTTGTCCGATTCCCCAGAATTGACCGCCCTGTTCAGGCACGATACGGGGCGAAAGCCCGAGGATGATGCCTTCCGAGCCTGTGTCGTCGGTGATATTGACCGATGTCGGGGTTGTGGACACGACACCATTTGTAATGGAATATGTAAGCACTGAGTTTGCTTCGGTAGCGCCGCCGGCGGCAAAAGAGAATGAGCCGTTGGTGAGGTCGCCACGGAGGTTCATACAGTCGCCGATACGCGCTTTGCCACCGATGTTAGTGGTGGAAAGAATCACACGGGGTTGAGCCAAGTCGTTGTCCCAACAGTAGATCTTGAACGTGTTCTGTCCCGAGGCGTTGGTGGCGATGTTACAGCCCACAATTTTGCCGTCGATGTATTTAACGTCGATCAGCGACAATGCGCCGCCGCTCACTCCGTTCATCGAAAGCTCACCCATCTTCGCACCTGTTTGTGCGTTGATGATGTTCACGGCGTTGCCAGGGTTGACCACGTAGAGTTTGCCAGCGCCGTAGTCCATATTACGCATTTGGGCAAAAGTGGCCCATGATGCCGACTGTCCCGAAGTCTCGGAATAGTTCCACACTTGGGTGAAAGAAATCGGACGGTTTTTGGCTGTGCCGGTGACGGCGATAGTCTCGCTATGTGTGCCCGACGTGAGGGTGACCACTGCCGAATGGCTTCCTGCCGAAGTGGGACGGTAGGTGACGGTGAACGAACCGCCCGACGTGCCCAACGAGGCGGGCGACACGGTGAACAGGTTTGCGTTTGTGCCCGACACGGTTATTGAGATGTTAGCCGAAAGGCCTGCGGCACTGACAGTCACCGACTTAGAAGCCGATTCGCCGGCATAGGCGGAGGCTTCCCAAATTGATATGCTCGGAGTGATGCCAGTGGATGTGCCTTTCTTCATGTCGAAGCAGCATTTGGTGATGTTGTCGTTTGTGACGGTCACCGTCTTGATTTGGTTGGCATAGCCATCCTTCTGCACCTCAACGGTGTAAGTGCCGGCAGTCAGTTCGTCGAAGAAGAACACACCGTTGCAGTTGTTGTCGGTGTACATCGGGTTGGTCTGGGTGGAGGGATACAGCGAGGCGTCATCGTTAGATTTAGCATTCCACGACCCGACTTGGACAACCGCGCCCGAAGAGTT
>CADBML010000052.1 GCA_902795825.1 uncultured Bacteroidales bacterium | reverse complement strand
GTCGGCCCACAGACCGATGTTCCAGTCGCCCCAGTTGCTGTTGATAAGGTTCAGGAGCCAACCCACCACCTTGCCGATGAGAGCGAACGAGAAACACAAACCGTGCCACAGACCGCCCCAGAAACCGTATTCAGTGCCGCCGTGGGCAGGAGCGCACGATGCCAGCCCCACAAGCAGAATCAGGCAAAGCCCGAAAACCAAAAACAGTTGAATGTTAAGATGTTTCATAATTGGAGAAAATATTATTATTGTTAAATGTTTATTTTGTTTTAGTAGTGTCGGGAGAGAGTTTGAAGTTGATAGGCAAATTATACCAAACCGCAACTTTATGAGGTCCCAGCATGGCAGGCTCTAAACGAGGAATTAGCTTCACCACCCTTAATGCCTCTTTGTCCAACTCAGGACTTTTGCCTCTTGCAACTGAAAAATTCGACAACCGACCATTTTTATCAACCTTGAATCGAACTGTTACGCGGCATCTAATTCCATTTTCTTTCGCATTGCGAGGGTATCTGATTTGCGATTTAATGAATCTAAACAAACTATCGTCTCCGAATTTGTATGTGGGCATTTTACTCACATCGGCGCAGGTGTAGGTTTTATTCGGGTTGGCTTTAACGATAGAGTCGCTCTCTGGCCAATAATATTGCTCGGCGTTGCGCATACTTTCCTCCGCTACATTAAAACGAACGGTGTCGATTCCGTTTTGTTCGGCAGCCGCATTATTTTTATTACCGCTTTCGTTATTCCCGCTTCCCGAACATCCCATGGCAATGACCAAAGAGAAAATGCCCATTGAGGCGACTGTCGCTAAGATTAGATGTTTAGATGGCCGTATCATAGTTGTTCGTTTTAGCAATTGCACTGGTCACATCAGCCAATATCGCGGCGGGATATTTTTTCAGTATATTTTCGGGCTTTTTCCGCTTGGATTCTATTATTATCATAAGATATTAAAGTGTGCTTTAACACGCTTCCACAAAGTTAGGGATTAATGTGGTAAAGTCAAAATTTTGGTGGGGGATTTTTTAGTTGTGCTAAAAAATGTGTGTGTCGGTGTGGGTGGTGAGGGGCTTTTTTTGTAAGTTTGCAAGTGATTTCTTGAAAGTGTGGTTTTTGCCGCGACTACCTCTCCGGCTCTGCGAGCCACCTCCCCTGCTAGGGGAGGATTTTGAGGGAATGGCGTTCAGCTCTCGGCTTGCCGCATTCGCCCCTGCTAGGGGGGGGCGCAAAGCATGGCGCTCTACCCCTCCGCTCCTATGGAGCACCTCCCCTGCTAGGGGAGGATTTTGATTGATTTGACTTTTTTGTCACATATTCGTATTGAATGAAGTTTTATTCTTACATACAGTTGCTGAGGCCGCAACAGTGGATTAAAAACCTGTTTGTGGTGGCTCCGCTGTTCTTCTCGGGGCGGTTTGCCGATGGCAATGCTCTGATGGCTGTTGCGCTCGCTTTTGTGGCTTTCTGCCTGATGTCGTCGGCAATCTACTGCGTGAACGATGTGGCTGATTTTCGAAATGATGCGAAGCATGAGAAAAAACGCCGTCGCCCTGTGGCTTCGGGAGCGGTAAGCCGTACGTCGGCCATCGTTGTGGCGGTGGCGCTCGCAGCGGCTTCGTTGGGAATCGCTATCGCGGTGAACGCTAAATTATTGACTGTCCTCGGCATTTACTTGATACTTAATCTTTTGTATAGCCTAGGGCTTAAACGGATAGCCGTTCTTGACGTGCTGATAGTCGCTTCAGGGTTCGTGCTTAGGCTGTTCGCTGGCGGCGTGGCCACGGATGTTGTACTGTCGAAGTGGATAGTCATATCTACTTTCTTGTTGGCGCTATTTTTGGCGTTCGCCAAACGCCGCGACGACGTGCTGATTCTTGAACGCACGGGCGAGAAGATGCGTGAAAGCATTGAGAATTACAGTGTTCGCTTCATCGACGCGGCTTTGGCATCGTTGGCTGCGGCGATTGTGATCTGTTATGTGATGTACACCATCGATGCGGAAGTTGGGGCGCACTACAATTCGCCTTATCTCTATCTCACGGCCGTCTTTGTGATTGCGGGGGTGCTTCGCTATCTTCAGCGTACAATCCGGGGCGAGGATTCTGGCAATCCAACCGAGGCTGTCTATCACGACATTTTCCTGATTGTGTGCGTTGTCGGTTGGATAGCGTCAATAGCAGCGATACTATATTTTTAATGTCGTTAAGCGATGGCCGAGAAGCGAGAAATATTGTTTGTGGATTTCGACGGCACGTTGACGCGCCGCGACAGTCTGTTTATGTTCTTGCGTCATTTGCGCCGATTTCGGGGTAGGCGTTCGGGACTGAATGTCAGGATGATGGCTGTTTGTGCAGGCTACGTTCTTCGCCTGATTTCGTCTGGCGAGGCTAAGCGCCGACTGCTTTCAATTGCGGCCAAAGGTATGAGCCGCGATGATTTCGATAGGGCTTGCATGTCGTTTGCCGACGAATTGGACGCTGTCGCAAACGACGAGCTGCTTTCGGCTTTGCGCCGTCATGCGAAGGGTGGGGCAGAGGTGGTGGTGGTAAGCGCGTCGATGAGCTGTTGGCTTCGGCCGTGGATGGAGCGCAATGCTGATGCCATAACCGACCTGATATCAACTGAAGTTGAAGTGTGCGGCAACCCGATTGAGTCCGTCAGACTGACCACGCCGAATTGCTATGGCGCGCAAAAGGTGGTGAGAATCAATTCATGGCTTGCCGAGCGGCATCCCGATGCTGTGCGCGACGAATTTCGCATCGTGGCTTACGGCGACAGCCGCGGCGACCGCGAAATGCTTGCCATGGCCGACGAGGCCAAGTGGGTTAAGCAATAGTGGGATAATCGATTTGTTCTCGTTTCGGGATTATTGCTCTGCGTTGATTGGGCATCGGCGCTCAAATTCTATCATTCTAGAGCCTGAGCATTGCGCTGAAAGCCAGTCGAATCCCTCGGCGTCAAGTTCGATTGTGGGGTAAATGTTGCCGTCGTTTTTGCCGAAGAGAAACACCGAGCGGTTCAAGTCGAGATTGGCGGCCGCAGTCTCTTCGTAATTGATTCCGAGCAACTTCAATTTCTTGCCAAAACTCTCAAATCCGGCGAAGTCGGCCCGCAGTTGCGACGACTTCGAGGCTGCGGCGAAAAGCCGGCTTTCGTATTGCCGTGTGGCAGTGGCCTTAACGGCGGAAATCGTGACTGGACCCGCCGCGCCGATGAGCGCCAGCGCATAGATAACGGCTTTCAGACGCACCACAATTCCGCGGCGGGCATAAGCGTTGGCCGAAATTGCCGCCATGACGGGAATAAGCCATGCAAACGCCACATATCTGGCCCACCATGCCTGCTCAAAGACGAATGTTGCCCCTGTTGTGGCGATAACAATGAGCCAAACGGTTCGAGGCGTTTTCCCGAACAGCAGCATCAATAGCGCGGCCAGCAAAATCCACGGGAATAGCGGGCCGAAACCCATCGAACGCTCATCGTAGCCAATGCCTGTGAGAGCGTTTTTCGATGTCGGCAATGGAAATGCCGACCATGCTTCGTCGTTAGGCGCGGTGAATTGCGATTTGACAAAGTTGCCGATACGTCCGCCGTCGGCATATATCTCGGGCGTGTTATTTGTCATAATGTCAATGTCGCTTCCCAAGAGGGGATAGAATGGGTTGCCTTCGCTCAATGTGTTGGTAACATAGGGGTTGTAGCCAAACGCCAAAGCGCTTACGGCAGCCATCGCCAATGCCGCTGCCGCCCACTTCGCCATTGTTTTGAATTGTTTTTTCAAAGCAAGGAATATCAGGAACAGCGCCCATTCCACGCCTATATAAAAGAAATGGGTGAATTTTGTGTTCACGGCAAGAATCGTGGCGCAGGCGGCAATGACTGCCGACATCTTGTCGCCTCTTTTGATTCCGAAAAATGCGGCGAGAAGAATGGCGGCAAGGCAATACAGCGCATAATCGTTGTAGAAGGTGAAAAGCTGCGTGACAACCACAGGGTTTGCCGCTGTCACGATGGCTACGCCCACCAAGTTTCTTCTGCTAATCGAAGCCACTTGCTCTTTTACGGTGGAAATGACGATAAGCAATGTGGCGGCATATAGGATAAAGTTGACAGCCTTTGACGATTCAAGGGCGTAGATTGGAGAGCAGAAACCGACAGATGACACGCTTTTGAAAATCTGCGCGGCAATAATTTCAAGACCTTTCGCATAGTGGCGCGACCAGATGTTGTCGGCAGGGCAAAACTCGTAGGCAGGGTTCCATCCGTCGGCAAGCCAAAGGATAGAAGCTTGATGGTAGGTGTTTCCGTCGTAGCTGTTGTCCCAGAAAAAAGCCGATACAACAAGGGCGAGAAAGATTATTCCAAGAGTGGATAATATCAGAGTCACGACACGAATTGAGCCGCGCATGGCAAGTGCGGTCGAGGCTATTGCTATGGCGACAGCGGCGGGAAAAACGAATGGGTTGGATGTGAGTCGGGCGAAGAATAGAAGCCATGCCAAAGCTAACGTGATTGCGACAGTCATCAGCAGCGCCGCGCCGGTGGCTTTCAGATTGTTTGTTGTCAAGAAGTCCGACATTATTTCATGCGTTTAAGGAGATTATATGAGGGGACGATGCCAAGTTCGCCCGATTTTGAAATGTCGGGCAGTCCGAGCTGTCGGTTTCCGAGCGTCAAATAGACGAAACCGCGGTTGAAATAAGCCTCTCCGAGGTCGGGCTTGATTTCGATGGCCTTCGAATAGGCGGCGATTGCCGAAGTGTAGTCTTGCGCTTCGACGAGAAGATTCCCTTTGTTGAAATATGCGAAAGGATTTCGCGGTGAGAGTTTGATCGCTTGGTCGAGGTCGGCAATGGCATTGCGCAAGCCGTTGTTCTGCGGGCTGATTCCGCCGGCTGACGAGGCGGGAATAGACGAAGATCTGTTTTTGACCGTCGCGATGGCGCGCACAAAGTAGGCGAGAGCGAAATCGGGCGTAAGTTCGATGGCGCGGTCGAGGTCGGTGATGGCGGCGTCGTAGTTTCGTAGGGTTATGAAATCCATCGCCCGAGCGAAGAAGTCGATTGCCCGATGGGCATGAGTGGCGATATAGGAGTTGTAATATTCAATCGACTCGAAATGGCTATTGATTGTGGCTTCGTCGGTGAGTTGGACATCGGCGGAGGTGAGAAGAAGCGTGCGGCGCAATTCCCTTGAAGCGTTGATTTCGTCGATTTCACGCATGAAATAAGCACTTTCTTTCAGCTCAGTCGAGGGGGCATAAAATGAGGGGACGAACATTTTTTCGATTTCGATTTCCGCCGTTTTGTCCTGAACCTTACCGCGGATTCCTTTCGTGTTGTACTCTTCGTTGATATCGGTGGTGTTTTCGACAGTCAGGAGCGTTGTGAATTGTTTAGCTGTGATGTCAGTCTCGTCGATTTCCGGCTCGGGAATGTCGTTGGGCTCGTTTTGTTTGCCTTTTTTCTTGTCGCGGTGGCCTTTCTTAGAGACAGCCATGGCGCGATTGTAGTCGCTTTCGGCTTTGGCGAGGTTGCCCATTGAGCGATAGATGCTGTACCGCATGAAATATGCGCCCGCGAATGAGGGATATGCGTCGATAATCTTCGTCAGGTCGGCAATGGCGGCTCGATTGTTGTTGATTTTCTGGTAAAGGATGGCTCTGTTGTAGAGCGACCGATGCTCGTTGGGGTTGATTGACAGCACCTTCGAGAAATCCTCGATGGCGCGGTTGTTGTCGAGAGTTTCGGCGCGAAGGAGTCCGCGGTTAAAAAGGGCGGTCGTATTGTTCGGTTCGAGTTGGATGGCATAATCGTAGTCGGCCATTGCGCCGTAGTAGTCGTCGAGGCGATATCGCAAGTAGGCTCTGTTGATGAATAGGCCGGTGAGTTTTGGTTCAAGACGAATTGCGTGGTCGAGGTCGGCGAGTGCCTGACGATAACATCTTTCATCGGCTGGAAAGTCGGCCATCGCTTTTGTGATTGTCGAGTCGGCTTCGGCTATTTTTGGTGAGCGCATGGCGATTTCAGCGCGGATGATATATGCGTTGGTCGCGTCGGGGTTCAGTGAGAGCGTTTTAGCGATGTCGGCAAGCGCAGCAAG
>CADBML010000051.1 GCA_902795825.1 uncultured Bacteroidales bacterium | reverse complement strand
TGCGCACCGAGTTTTCGCCCGTAAACGGCGAAGACGAGACGGCGCGGCTGAGCGACGGCACGAAGACACGCAACGCCGTGGCTATTACCCAGCAGGACAACACTGTGACAGTGAAGAACTTCGCAGGCTATGGTCGGGAGGTGACGATTGATGTCGCCGCCGACATGATGAATGTGAGCGTTCCACGCCAGGCGGTTTATTCCTATTACGACAATTCCTCGAGTTCGGTTGTGTCGTATGAATGTTACACAATCACTGAAGATGGCTATGTGGATCCCAACGCCGACATCGCCGGCATAATCACAAAGAATGATTTGACGCTCGGCAAGTGGGCCTTTTTGCTCGACAAGGGTTCTGGACAATACTCGGGTATCGCCTACAAAAGCTATAAATTGTGCTACACCGACGGAACGAAGTTCGACGCCGCCGCCGTTGACGGTGCCGTGGCCGATGCCCATGCCGTGGCCGTTACTTACTACAATCTTCAAGGAATGGCTTCCCGCAGCCCGTTCGGCGGACTCAACATAGTTGTCGAGACCCTTTCCGACGGCAGCCGGCGTGCCTTGAAGCGCGTTTTCTGATGTCGGCTGCAGGTAACTGCCGGAGTTGCAGCTTAGGCTGTCGCCCCACATTTTAAGCCTCATCCGCGAAATATCGGGCACATTCTGACGTTATATCTTTATGATGAGAAAAATTATCGGCATATTGACAATAGCGGTGTTGGCTCTCGGAGCCAGCTCTTGCGGCGGTGTGAAGGAATCCACCGCCAATGAGCAGATGGCTCGGGGCGAATATTTCGATGCCCAGAAAACCTACCGCAAGATTTACAACCGTCTGACGAAAAAAGAGGAGCGTGCGAAGCGTGGCGAGATAGCTTTCAAAATGGCAGAATGTCACCGAAAGTTGAGCCGTTATGCCACAGCGGCTTCGGCATATCAGAACGCCATCCGTTACGGCTATCCCGATTCGATAGCGCAGCTCCGTCTCGGAGAAATGCTTCATGCCACGGGCAAGTATGCCCAGGCCATCGAGGCTTATGAGGGCTTTCTTTCGCGTTGCCCGGGTTCGCCTGAGGCTCTCAATGGAGTGAAAGGTTGCCGCTACGCTCTCGAGCAGAAAAAACAGCCCACGCGCTATGTCGTGAAGACCGCGTCGCTTTTCAATTCGCAGCGGTCGGACTTCGCCCCCATGCTTGCCGGCACAAATTTCGACCAACTCTACTTCTCCACCACATCCGAGAAAGTCACGGGTAAAAACCATAGTGAAATCACCGGTATGAAAAATGCCGACATCTGGATGGCGAAGAAAAACGAGCAGGGGCAATGGCAACGTCCGCAGCCCGTCGAAGGCGAGCTTAACACCGAGCTTGACGAGGGTATCGTCGCCTTTTCGCCCGACGGCTCCACGATGTATCTGACTAAGGCCCGCCGCGAGCCCAACGCATCGACTTCGGTGGAGATCTACACGTCGCAACGCTCCGAAGCCCAATGGAGCGCGGCCCAGAAATTCGAGATAATCAACGACACGATTTCGGCTTTCGGCCATCCGTCAGTGTCGCCCGACGGCACATACTTGTATTTCGCCTCCGACATGCCTGGCGGCTCCGGCGGGAAGGACATCTGGCGCATTAACCTCAAAGAACGCTCCGGCTCGCTCGAAAACCTCGGCGAACAAATCAACACCGCCGGCGACGACGACTTCCCCTATGTGCGCTCCGACAGCCTGTTCTATTTCTCGTCGAACGGACATCCGGGTCTCGGCGGCCTCGACATCTTCCGTGCCACGCTCCAGCCTAACGGCTCGTGGGTGGTGGAAAACATGGGTATGCCCATGAACTCGTTCGGCGACGACTTCGGCATCACCTACGGCCAGGGCGAATCGGGCTTCCTCTCGTCGAACCGTGGCGACGCGCGCGGCTACGACCACATTTTCTCGTTTGTGCTTCCCGACCTCAAAATCACCATCTCGGGATATGTGCTCGACAAGGATGAAGAGCCGGTGCCAAACGCCGTGATCCGTATCGTAGGCAACGACGGCACAATCCAAAAGGAGGTGGCGCGCAACGACGGCTCGTTCCGATTCCCGCTTCAGAGAGGCGTCAGCTATGTAATGATGGCCGGCGCAAAAGGCTACCTCAACGCCAAACAGGAATTCACGGCCGACAATGCCGAAGAGGACGCCGACTATGGAATCGACTTTATCCTCTCATCGATAAACAAGCCAAACGTAATCGACAACATCTACTACGACTTCGACAAGGCCACATTGCGCCCCGAGTCAACCGCCGCCCTCGACTCGCTGGTGAATATTCTCAAGGAGAATCCGAATATCACAATCGAAATGGCATCGCACACCGACCGCTGGGGCACCGACGCCTACAACCTCGACCTTTCGCATCGCCGCGCCAAGTCGGTGGTGGATTATCTTATCTCCCACGGAATCACCGAGGACCGCCTGCAATATCAAGGCTATGGCGAATCGCGCCCGAAACGTGTCACGAAGCGCATCGCCCGACTCTTCCCGCAATTCAAGGAGGGAGACCTTCTCGACGAAAAATTCATCGAAACACTGAGCGACGAGGATCAGGAAGCCGCCGACCAAGTGAACCGGCGGACTGAATTCCAAGTCCTGTCGGTCGATTATCAGATGTATTAACGCTTCCTCCCGTCAGATGAAATTCGTTACCGAAGTATGCGATTTGCCTCATCGTGAAGGGCTTATCAATCATCGTCAGCCCATCGTCATGCTTGGCTCTTGCTTCACCGACAACATCGGCTGGCAGCTTCGCCGCCGACTTTTCGACGTGGTAATCAACCCCTTCGGCACGCTTTATAATCCCGATTCAATCCTCGACGCCGTCAGCAGGATTGTCAATCGCGAGTATGTCACCGACAACGACATTTTCGAAAGCAACGGCATTTTCCACTCGTGGGCCCACCATTCGTCGTTTTCCGCCCGCACTGCCGGCGAACTGATTGAAAAGGCTAACCGGCAAATTGACTTCGCACACGAAAAGCTCCGCCATGCTTCGGCGCTAATAGTCACACTTGGGACAGCCTACGCCTACCGGCTCAAAGCCGACGGACGCACCGTCGCCAACTGCCACAAGCAGCCCGCCGCGATGTTCGACCGCTATATGTGCCGCTTTTCCAACATAAAACTCTTGCGCGACTCAATTTGTCGCATTAACCGCAACATCCACGTTATCGCCACTGTCAGCCCCATCCGGCATCTCGCCGACGGAGCGCACGACAACGCTTTGAGCAAGGCTCATCTGCTTACCGCAATAGATGCCGACCTTCACTTCAACGACACTTTCGGAGTACGAGATGCAACCTACTTCCCCGCCTTCGAAATAATGCTCGACGAACTGCGCGACTATCGCTTCTATGCGCCCGATTTGGTTCACCCATCTCAACAAGCAATCGACTATATCTACGAGAAATTCGAGCAATCGTTCTGCGACTTCGACACAATACGTCGTTCCGAGGGAATCCTTCGCCTCGCCACCCGAGTCAATCATCGTCCCATCGTCGCCGACGACCCCCGAAACGCCGATTTTGCGAATGACACCCAGCGACATATCGAAAATCTCGTTGCCGAATATCCCTTTTTTGCCGACCGTATCAATCAATTAAAGAATGACTAACAACTCTATCATAAATATCGACAATCTCGTCAATCAGACCGAATTGAGGGTAAACCTTGATGCTCTCGACCACAACTTCCATCTTTACAAATCTTTTTTGCGGCCGACGACTGGCATTGTCTGCATGGTGAAAGCCGCAGGCTACGGTGCTGGGTCGGTCGAACTTGCACGTGACCTGCAGGACCAAGGCGCCGCCTATCTCGCCGTGGCTAACCTCGACGAAGGCGTGCAGTTACGCAAGGGCGGCATCACAATGCCGATTATGGTGCTCAACCCTGGCTTCGACATTGATTACAATGCCATGTTCGCCAACCGCCTTGAGCCTGAAGTTTATAATTTCTTTATTCTCAACCGAATAACCAAGGCCGCCCGCCAACGCGGAATCACTGCCTATCCCGTGCATATCAAAATCGACAGCGGCATGCACCGACTCGGCTTCCTTGAGCAAAACATCGACGACCTCGTCAATACCCTCAAAGCCACCGACACAGTCGTTCCCGCATCGATTTTCTCCCACCTCGCCACAGCCGACTGCCTCGACCAAGACGAATACACCCTCGGTCAACTTGAATACTTCGACCGTGTAAGTTCGACGTTTATCGACGCATTTCCACATAAGATTCTGCGTCATATCCTCAACTCAACAGGAATCACACGTTTCAACGAATATCAATACGATCTCGTGCGCTTGGGGATTTGCCTTTATGGCTATCCCACGCTCGACGACGGCTCGCAGGCCGGACTGCGCCCCGTCTCGTCGCTCCACACCCGCGTGATTTCGCTAAAAGAATGGGACAAAGGCACAACAATCGGTTATTCGCGCCGTGGTGTGCTTTTGCGCCGTTCGCGAATAGCTACAATCCCGATTGGCTACGCCGACGGCTACAACCGCCGCTTCAGCAACGGCAATGCCTATGTGTGGGTGGCGGGCCATCGTTGCCCGACAATCGGCAACATCTGCATGGACGCTTGTATGGTAGATGTGACCGACGCGCCCGATTGTCATGTGGGAAGCGAAGTTGAGGTGTTCGGCCCTCACATTCCTGTCGATGAACTCGCCGCAAGGCTCGGCACTATTTCCTATGAGGTGCTGACGGCGGTTTCTTCCCGCGTGAAACGAGTATATTACCGCAATTAAAAATAGATCACCATAATTATGAATACGAAGATTATGAGAATGATGGCGGCTTTGGCCGTTGCGTTTGCCGTCGCGTCGTGTGGCGGTGACAAACAAATACTGAATGAGGCCGCGGAGGCTATGACCGACGACGAGGGGATGAACCTTTCCTATTTCGGACAACTCGAGGGAGTGGAGTATTACGACGATGATAATACCCTTTGCTTCGAGACCAAAAACACGAAGGTCAATCCGGCTCTGATTCGCGACAACTTCGACACGTTTGCCCCCATTTTAATCAATACCTTGTTCGCCGGCAGTGAAAAGCGCCGTTCGTTGATTGCCCAAAAAGTGAGCGCCCTCGGTTGCAAAGTGGAGTTTGATCTTAATCCTGAAATAGAGGCGGGACGCAAGGTGGAGGTGACGATTCCGGCTGATAAGTATAAGGAATATAATGGCATCATCGTCGATGCCAATGCCGAACTGTCGGCACGAATGTTGCTGAAGGACTCCCTCTATTCGTTGCCGATTATGCTTCAGAACAACGAGCAGGTTGTGGATGTGGCTCTTGAAAATGGCGATTTGGCACTGACGATAGCGATTGATCCGCAACTTATCCCCACCTTGGCGAGCAATGGCATTTATTTCAAGCAACATGGCATGGACATAATCCACAGCCATTTCTCCGAAGAGGGGGCCATTTGCGCTTCCGGGAATAAGGGCATTGTGCTTCACTATGTGGGTCGCAACGGTCGTGGGTCGGCCGATGTCGTGCTGTCGCCGGCGGTCGTTGCGAAGCGGCTTTCCGGCGAATAGCGGATTCAATATTCGAATATCGTATTCGGTGGGCGAATAGCTGATTCAGCGTGCGACGATGACGAATCCGTCGGCATCGTGGTCGAAATCGACAAGTCCAAGCGAATAAGCGTTGATAACAGCCTGTCTCGTGGAAGTCAGGCTGGCTTTGATGTGTTTGGGCAGGTCGTCGAGATGAATGCTGCCGGCGTTGTCGGAAATGGCGGCGAGAAGCCGTTGCTCGTCGGCCGTTATGAGGCGTCCATGACCGCTGTCGTGCTCAAGCGAGTTGCGTCGAGCCCGCCAGGCTCTCACCATTAGCGGATGTGCGGCGACATTCTCGTCGGCGACGCGGTAGTAGGCCCGCGGTTTTCCTCCCGCCTCCTTGACCTGCGCCGGTCTGCCATCGCCGGCAGCGGCAATTTCCACCACATAAACCACCGCTCCTTCCACCTGATAGGCTTTAACATTGATGTCCTGTGGCGGCTGACAATACATCTGCGCGGCTTGTTCAACCACATATATGTCCTCGTCGGAACGGACACCGGCAATCGCGCCGTTGTCCTTCACGCCCACGAGCAACCGGCCGCCGTCGTGGTTGGCGAAGGCCGAGATAGAGCGGGCAATCTTGCGCGCGTCGGAAATGGCGAACTTGAAGTCCTGTCCGACGTGTTCACCCTCCTCAATCATTTCCGGAAGGATGTGTTTTCCGCGTTGCGGTCGCAAGTCCTTTATCATGGCTATGTGGTTTCCGCGGTGGGCCTTTTTTTCAAATTGAGGATAATATCTTGCTGATGATTTCGAGGGTGTGGGAGGGAGCGTCGTCCCAGAAGTTCTCGTATTGGGCGATGTTGTCGGCTCCGCCCGGAGTGTCGCTGACTACGCGCAGGCAGAAGAACGGCACGTTTTTCAGATAACACACTTGAGCAATCGCGCCCGATTCCATATCGACGGCAAGCACTTCGGGATAAAGCGAACGGATGCGGGCCACTTCCTCCTCGCGGGATATGAAGATGTCGCCAGTGCAGAGCAGTCCGTGGTGGATGCGCGGGTCGCCGTACAAGCATTGCAGGTCGTTTAGCTCGGTGTCGGTCAGGAAATATTTCGGGCATCGGGCGGCCTCGCCCCACTCAGTGCCGGGACCGCACCACACGTCGTGGTAGGCGATGCGCTCCGCGACGACGATGTCGAGAATGTGGGCGTCGCCGCCGGCTCCTCCGGCCACACCTGTGTTGATAACGATTTCGGGATGGAAACTGTCGATGAGGGTTAGGGTGCCGATGGCAGCGTTGACTTTGCCGATGCCGCACTGCATCACCACCACGTCGTGCGTGCCCATTTTGCCAGTTGTGAATGGAATGTCGTTGATGGTAACCAGCGACGGCAGTTGTATCATTGGGCGGAGCAGTTTCATCTCTTTGCCCATAGCGACTATTATACCAATTTTCATAATTAATGAGGAGTTAGGAGTTAGGAATGAGGAATTGCGTTAATGCATGATTCATAATGCACAATGAACAAATATGAGTTATGAATGAGAAATTGTTTTCTATGTTCGATTGTTCGAGTATTCGAATGCTCGATTATTCGATAATTCTATAATCTATTATTTTTAACCTTCAACATTTACAACAATTTTCGGATTTTGAGAAAATAGTAGGCGAGGACGGAAAGCGCCGTCGAGGCGAGCAGAACCAGAGGGAATCCCCATGCCCACGATTCCATGCCGTTGATGAGGTTCATGCCGTAAAGACCGGCGATGAGCGTCGGCACCATCAGGATTATCGTGATGATTGTCAGCGTTTTCATCGTGCTGTTGAGCGAGTTGCCTATAATCGACGAATAGGAGGTCTGCTGACGTTCAAGCACATCGCCGTAGATTTTGGCGGTGTCGTAGGCCTGAACGAGTTCGATTTCCGCATCGTCGAGAAGGTCCTCATTGTATTCCTTGTCGCGCAAGAATTTCTTCAAGCGCATCAACACCACGTCGTTGCCGCGGAGCGACGTTTCGAAATAGACGAGGAACTTGGCTATGCCCATCATTCGTTGGAGCTCTTCGTTGTCCATCTTGTTCTCCAGCAAGTCCTCCGCCTCCTTCATCATCAGATTCATTTGCTTAAGGTATTTCAAATACCACACTGATGAGGAGAGCAGCAGGGCAAGCAGTAGGTCGTATCGGCGGCGGTCGGTGATTTTGCGTCGTCGGGTCCAATTGATGAAGTCATCGAACACTTCGCAGGAGAAGTGGCTGACCGAGATAAACACGTCGTCGCGCATCATCAGGGCGATAGGGCGTGTGGAATAGACATATTCGTCGCCATCGCGCTCCTTGACGGGCACACGGACAATCAGCATCAGCCAACCCTCGTCAACTTCCAAACGGGGACGCTCTTCAGGGTCTTCGGCGTCGTGGGCGAAATCAAGCGGCACACCGAAGCGTCGCTCGAGTTCGGTCATTTCGGCGTCTGAGGGGCGTGTCACACGTATCCAGCAGTCGCTTTCCCACTCGTCGATTTTCTTGAATCCGACTTCATTTTTCCAGTAGTCAACCATAGGTGTGGTGATTTAGAAGGTGTGGTGGGGCATGTTTGCCTATTTCGGTTGCAAAGATAATGATTTTCCTCCACGTTTGCAACACCACGGAGCGGGAAGATTGAAGGAATGAGGAGTGAGGAATGAGGAACCCACGAAGTGGCTCGGGGAGATGCCGAAGCGGGTGTTGCCTGAAAGGCAGTCCGCGGTGGCCAAGCCATCGG